>CAYRBQ010000213.1:0-6605 GCA_964422305.1 uncultured Reyranella sp.
GTGGTCGAGAACTACCGGCCGGGGGTGATGAAGCGGCTCGGCCTCGATTATCCCGAGCTGGCCAAGATCAATCCCGCGCTGGTCTATTGCGCCATCTCGGGCTACGGCCAGACCGGGCCGGGCGCCGGCCGGCCGGCCTATGCGCCGGTGATCCATGCCGCGACCGGCTTCGACCGGGCCCACCTGTTCTACCAGCAGGGCCGCGAGCGGCCGGACAATTGCGGCATCTTCGTCGCCGACTACGCGAGCGGCGCCTATGCGCTGGGCGGCATCCTGGCGGCGCTGCATCAGCGCCACGTCACCGGCCGGGGCCAGATGGTCGACGTGTCGATGTTCGAATCGCTGGTCGGCATGCTGCTGGGCGAGGTCAATCGCGCGCAATTCGACTTCGAGATGCCGTCGCGGCCGATGTACGGCCCGGTCGAGGCCAAGGACGGCTACGTCATGCTGGCGACGGCCAGCGAGAAGACCTTCCAGGACATGTGCGCCGCCGCCGGCCATCGCGAATGGCTGACCGATCCGCGTTTCGAGAAGTACCAGGACCGCCGCATGAACTGGGACAAGTTCGTCGACGAGTTCGAGGCCTGGTCCAAGACGCTCACCGTCAAGGAGTGCGTGGCGGCGCTCGAGAAGTTCGGCGTGCCCTGCTCGCCCTATATGACCGTCACCGAGGCGCTGAAGGACCCGCAGGTCGAGCATCGCGGCTCGCTCTGCACCATCGAGGACGGTGCCGGCAGCTACAAGTCGCCAGCCCCGCCGTTCCGCTTCTCCGGCTCGGCCCTGCAGAGCGGCCCGAAGGTCGCGAGCCTCGGGCAGCACACGAAAGACGTCTTGGCTGAAGCCGGACTGTCTCTCGATGAAATTCAGGCACTGGTGAAATGATCGATCCGCGTACCCCCATCCTAGTCGGCGTCGGCCAGATCACCGACACGACCGGCCAGCCATCGAGCGAGCGCTCACGCGTGGCTTTCTGCACCGAAGCCGCCAACCTGGCGCTCGCCGATACCAAGGCCGCGATCGGTGGCCATGCGCTGGGCCACGAGATCGACGCCATCGCGGTGATGGAGTTCTTCTCCGACATCAGCCCGCGCTTCGCCTCGCCCTACGGCCGCTCGAGCAATCCGCCCAGGAGCGTCGCCAACCGCCTGCACGCGGAGCCGCGGCAACTGCTCTACACGCACTCGGGCGGCAACATGCCCCAGTACCTCGTGAACCGCTTCGCTGAGGAGATCGCGGGCGGCGAAACGAGCCTCGCGCTGATCTGCGGCTCGGAGCTGCTGCGCAGCACGCAGAACGCGCGCAAGGCCGGCATGAAGATCGACTGGAACGAGGATCCGGGCGGCGGCGAGCCGACCCGCATCGGCGATCCGCGCTGGGGTTTCAGCGAGGAGGAAGGCCGCCATGAGCTGCGTGCCGCCATCCATTTCTATCCCCTGCTGGAGAACGCCATCCGCGGCGGCCTGAAGCGCGACGTGGCGAGCCACATGAAGGCGATGGGCAAGCTGTTCGAACGGCTCGCGGCCGTCGCCAGGGACAATCCGCTCGCCACGCGGCGCAAGGGCTACAGCGCCGAGGCGCTGTCGACCATATCCGACGACAATCGCTGGATCTGCTTCCCCTACCCGCGCCTGATGAACGCCAACGCGATCATCGACCAGGCCGCGGCCGTGCTCATGACCTCGGTCGAGAAGGCACGCGAATGGGGCATCCCGCAGGACCGCTGGGTGTTCCTGCACGGCTGCGCCGACGGCACCGACACCTGGGCGGTCTCGGAGCGCGACAAGCTCGACGCCTCGCCCGCGATCCGCGGCTGCGCACGCATCGCCCTCGACATGGCGGGCAAGAAGGTCGCCGACCTCGACGCCTTCGATCTCTACAGCTGTTTCCCGTCCGCCGTGGAAGTCGCGATGAGGGAGATCGGCATCGCCGCGGACGATCCGCGCCCTATCAGCGTGACTGGCGGCCTCCCCTTCTTCGGCGGCCCGGGCAACAACTACGTCACCCATTCTATCGCCGAGATGGTGAACGTTGTGCGGGCGAAGCCCGGCTCTTTCGGCATGGTGACGGCCAACGGCAACTATCTCACCAAGCACTCGGCCGGCCTCTATTCGACCGAGCCGACAAAGGGCAAGTGGAAGCGCCAGCCGCCCAAGGTCTTCCAGGCCGAGCTCGACGCCGGCCCGAAGCGCCGGGTCGAGACCAAGCCCACGGGCACCGGCACGATCGAGACCTACTGCGTCACCTTCGGCAAGGAAGCCCCGGAGCGCGGCTATATCGTCGGCCGGCTCGATTCGTCGGGCGACCGCTTCGTCGCCATGGCCCCTGACGACCCCACCCTGCTCACCGACATGCTGACGCGCGAACAACTCGGGCGTAAGGTGTCGGTCAGCGAAGCTGACGGGCGTAACGTCTTCCGTCCCATCTAGGTCAGGCTAGGTCGAGGAAGTCATGCCGAACATGCTGAATGCCGCGCAGACGGCCGAGTTCAACGAGAAGGGTTTCACCTACGCGCGCGGCCTGTTCGCGCCCGACGAGGTGAAGCTGCTCACGCGCGCCATGGAGGAGGATCCCGCGGTGCGCGAGAGCATCCTCGACCGCCGCGACGGCGAGGGCCGCTCGACCCGCATCGCCCTCTGGAACCGCGCCGGCGACAGCGTCTACGGACTCGCGGCCCGCACGCGCCGCATGGTCGACACGTCCGCCGCCTTGCTCGGCGGCCCGGTCTATCACTTCCAGTCCAAGCTCACCGCCAAGGAGCCCGAGGTCGGCGGCGCCTGGGAATGGCACCAGGATTACGGCTACTGGTACTACAACGGCTGCCTCCGGCCCGACATGCTCTCGATCATGATCGGGCTCGACCGCACCACCCGCGAGAACGGCTGCCTGCAGATCGCCACGGGCTCGCACAAGCTCGGCCGCATCGACCACACGCCGCTGTCGCCGACCCAGAACGAGGTCGACCCGAAGCGCATGCCGCACATCCTCGAGAGGTGCCCGATCGAGTTTTGCGAGCTGGAGGCCGGCGACGCGCTGATCTTCCACTGCAACGCGATCCACCGCTCCGACGCCAACCGCTCGGCCTTCAGGCGCTGGACGCTGCTGATCTGCTACAACCGCACCGACAACGACACGATCACCAAAGCGGACGACCGCTACTTCGTGCCGCTCGACGTCGTCGACGACGATGCCATCCGTCGCGCCGGCCTGCGCTTCGCCTCCGGCGACGGACAGGAGCACTTCACCAGCCGGCCCTACGTGCCGGATCTCCGCAAAGCGTCATAGCGGAGGTCGGTCGGCGGTGCTGGACGTTCGCAAAGCCGTTGCGTCCGACATCGCCGCCGCGGTCGACATGGCGGAGCAGGCCCGCCGCCGCTACCAGAAGTACCAGCCGAAGTTCTGGCACAAGGCCCCGCAGTCGGCGGCCATGACCGAGCTGTTCTTCACGAAGCTGTTGAGCGAGCCCGGCACCTTCTTTCTCGTCGCGACCGAGGGCCAGCAGCGGCTGGGCTTCATCATCGCGCGCAAGTTCCCCTCACCGCCCGTCTACGATCCCGGCGGTGATACCTACCTGATCGACGATTTCTGCGTGATCGAACCTCACCACTGGCTGACCACCGGCGAGGCGCTGCTATCGCACGCCACGACGCTGATCCATGAGCATGGCGCGGCGCAGATCCTGGTGACTTGTGCCGACCGCGACCTTGCCAAGGCACAGACCCTGCGACGTTCCGACCTCAGCATCGCCTCCAACTGGTGGACGAAGCCGCTCACCTAGATGTGCTACTGACGCTGCGATGAGCATCGCGAGCGACGCCCGTTTCTGGGACAGGACTTCACGCAAGTACGCCAAGGCCGCGATCTCGGATCAGGCCGGCTACGAACGCACCCTTGACCGCACCCGCGCGCTGCTGGCGCCGGACATGCGGGTGCTGGAGCTGGGCTGCGGGACCGGCACGACGGCGCTGCGGCTTGCCGGCGGTGTGCGGACCTATCTGGCGACGGACATTTCCGCCGCGATGATCGCCATTGCCGAGGAGAAGCGCACCGCCACCCCGGTTCCGAGCCTCGCCTTCCGTATGGCGACCGCCGAGACGCTCGCGCAGGAGGCGGATCGGTTCGATGCCGTCCTGGGCTTCAACTATCTCCACATGCTCCGCGACGTGCCCGGCACCTTGCGCGGCATCCACGACCTGCTGGCGCCGGGCGGCCTGTTCGTCTCCAAGACGCCCTGTCTCGGCAACATGAACGTGCTCATCCGCGTCGTCCTGCTGCCCGTCATGCAGGCGATCGGCAAGGCGCCCCATGTCAGCGTGTTCGATGCCGCGGAGCTCGACCGCGCGATCCGTGCCGCGGGCTTCGACATCGTGGCGACGGAAGACCACTCGATCAAGGGCACGCAGGCGCGCCCCTACATCGTCGCGCGCAAGAAGAGCTAGGCGCCCAGCCGTTCCAGGGCCGCGCTCAGCCGCGCCTTGGTCTGCTCGGCCTGGCCGCGGCGCTCGCGCTGCTCCTCGACCACCTCTTCCGGCGCCTTGGCGACGAAGGCCGCGTTGCCGAGCTTGGCGTCGATCTTCACCACCTCGTCGGCGAGCTTCTTGATCTCCTTCTGGAGACGCGCGCTCTCGGCCTTGAGGTCGATGACGTCGCCCACCGGCAGGGCATAGGTCGCCTCGCCGACCACGATCTGCAGCGAGGCCTTGGGGGCGGCGGCGGCCGCTTCGACGCCCTCGATGCGCGCCAGGCGCTCGATGGCGGCGCGATGCGTCTCGAGCCGCGCCTTGGTCGTCGCGTTGCCGCCGACCACCAGCAGCTTGAGCTTGGCACCCGCCGGCACGTTGAGCTCCGAGCGCGCCGAGCGAACATCCTGGATCAGCTTCACCAGCCAGCCCATCTCCGCGTCCGCCGCCGCGTCGGTCGCCACCGGCGCGGGCCACGGCTGGCCGATCAGCGGGCCGTGCTCTCCGCGGTGGCCGAGCTTGTCCCACAGTTCCTCTGTGATGAAGGGCATCACCGGATGCATCAGCTTCACCGTCTCGCGCAGCACGAAGCCCGTGACGGCGCGCGTCTCGTCCTTTTCCGGACCGTCGACGCCCTGCAGGATCGGCTTGGTGAGCTCGACGTACCAGTCGCAGACGATGCCCCACACGAACTCGTAGAGCGTGTTGGCCGCCTCGTTCAGGCGGAAATCGGTCAGCGCCGTGTCGATCGCGGTGTTGGCGCGGGCTAGCTCGCCCAGCATCCACTTGTTGACCGTGAGCTTCGCCGACGAAGGATCGAAGCCCTTCGGCAAAGCCGCGCCGTTCATCTCGGCGAAGCGCGTGGCGTTCCACAGCTTGGTCGCGAAGTTGCGTGCGCCCTCGACACGGGCCGGCGCGAGCCGCAGCCGGCCGGCCTGCGAGGCGGCGAGCGAGGTCATGGTGAAGCGCAGCGCATCGGCGCCGTACTTGTCGATCAGCTCCAGGGGATCCATCACATTCCCCTTGGACTTCGACATCTTCTGGCCCTTCTCGTCCGTCACCAGCCCGTGCAGGTAGACGGTGCGGAACGGCACCTCCTTCATGAAGTGCATGCCCATCATCAGCATGCGCGCGACCCAGAAGAACAGGATGTCCCAGCCGGTCACCAGCACGCTGGTCGGGTAATACTTCGAGAGCTCCGGCGTCTGGCCGGGCCAACCGAGCGTCGAGAACGGCCACAGCGCCGAGCTGAACCAGGTGTCGAGCACGTCGGGATCGCGCTCCAAAGCGACGTCCTTGCCATAGTGCGCCTTCGCCTCCGCCCGGGCCTCCTCCTCGGATTGCGCCACGAAGACCTTCCTGTCCGGGCCGTACCAGGCCGGGATCTGATGCCCCCACCAGAGCTGGCGCGACACGCACCACGGCTGGATGTTCTCCATCCAGCGGAAGAATTCTTCGCGCCCGCGCTCGGGCACGAACGTCACCTCTCCGGCGCGCACCGCCGCGATCGGCGCCTCGGCGAGCTTCTTGGCGTCGGCGTACCACTGCTCGGTGAGGTAGGGTTCGAGCGGCACGCCGCCGCGGTCGCCGTAGGGAACGGCGTGGCTGTGCGGCTCGATCCTGTCGAGCAGCCCCAGCTCCTCGATCTCGGCCACGATCTTCTTGCGGGCGTCGAAGCGATCGAGGCCACGATACTTCTCCGGCGCGTTCTCGTTCACCTTGGCGAACTTGTCGAAGATGTTGATGGCCTCGAGCTTGTGCCGGCGGCCGACCTCGAAGTCGTTGAAGTCGTGCGCCGGCGTGATCTTCACCGCGCCCGAACCCTTCTCGGGATCGGAATATTCATCGGCGACGATGGGGATGCGGCGACCGACCAGCGGCAGGATGGCGAACTTGCCGACCAGATGCCTGTAGCGCTCGTCTTCCGGATGCACGGCAATGCCGGTATCGCCCAGCATCGTCTCGGGCCGCGTGGTCGCCACCGTGATGAAGGTGTCGGCCATGCCCTCGACGGGATATTTGAAATACCACAGGTGAGACTTCACCTCGTGCTGCTCGACTTCCAGGTCGGAGATCGCGGTCAGCAGCTTGGGGTCCCAGTTGACCAGGCGCTGGTCCTTGTAGATCAGGCCTTCGCGATACAGCTCG
>CAYRBQ010000214.1:0-6582 GCA_964422305.1 uncultured Reyranella sp.
ATCGTGCCCGACGGCCAGATCATGTTGACGAGGCCGGCCAGGATGAGGCCGATCACGCCCATGAACAGGAACTTGCCCATCGCCGTGAGGTCACGCTTCGTCGTGTAGCCGTAGAGGCTCAGCGCGCCGAAGGCGGCGGCCGTCACGAAGAAGGTGCGCGCGACGCTCGCACCGGTGTAGCGGAACAGCAGCAGCGACAGGCTGACGCCCATCAGTGCCGTGACCGCCCAGTAGACCGCCTGCACCGCGCCGGTGCTCATCGACGCCGCGCGGAAGGAGGTGAGCAGCAGCAGGCCGAGCGGCGCGAAGATCGCGATCCAGCCCAGCACGTTCAGGCCGACGACGCGGCCCGACTGGACCTGGAAGAACAGCCCCGCGAGCTCCGGCGAGCTGAACAGGCCGAACGCCACGATGCCCGACAGGGCAAGGCCCGAGGCCATGTAGTTGTAGACGCGCACCATGTGGGCACGCAGGCCGACATCGAACGACGCCTGGTCGGCAATCGTGCCGGCGCGATTGAAGGTGTCGAAGTTCGGATTTGCCATTTGATATCAAGCCTCCAAGGGGGCCTCGTTCACCGAGCCCCTTCGCCGGGTAATTTGGGGTCGCAGCGCGGGTGAATCAATAGGGAACCAAGCTGCGGATACTCCAAATTAATCCTGTCCAAACTGCCAGTCCTGTTCACTCGTTGCGCAACAAGGCGAGCGGTCGCTGCCGCAAAGCCGCCAAAGTTCCCGCCAACCCGAACGCCAGCGTGAGTGCCATGGCGCCGAGGGCGACGGCGATCGCAACCGTCGGCAGGAACGTCCAGTCGAGGTTCATCAAGCGTCGCACGACGAGCCAGGCGCCGAGCGTCCCGACGCCGAGCGCGGCGGTCGCCGTCGCAAGACCGAGGAAGGCGAACTCCCAGGCGAAGGTGCCGGCGATCCTTGCACGCGTGGCGCCCAGCACCTTCATCACGACGGCCTCGTGAACGCGCCGGCGCTGGGTGGCCAGCATGGCGCCGGCCAGCACCAGCACGCCGGCCAGGATGCTGAGGAAGCCGATGACGCGGCTGGCCAGCCCGATGTTGCCCAGCACGCCGGCGGCCGTCTCGACGGCGTCGCGGATGCGCACCACGGTGACGTTGGGGAACTGGTCGGTCACGGTCTTGAAGATCGCGTCCTCCGCTTCCGGCGTCGACTTCACCGTGGCGAGGAAGGTGTGCGGCGCGCGGTCGAGCATGCCGGGCGAATAGACGAACACGAAATTGATCGCGAGCGTCGTCCACTCGATCCGACGGAGCGAGGCGATCTTCGCCTCGATGTCGCGGCCGAGCACATTCACCGTGATGGTGTCACCCAGCCCCAGGCCGAACTGGCGTGCGAGGTTCTCGTCGAAGGAGATGAGCTGCGGGCCGCGATAGTCGGCGGGCCACCATTCGCCGGCGACGATGCGCGAGCCGGGCGGCGGCGTCGCCGAATAGGTGACGCCACGGTCGCCCTCGACCGCCCAGCGCGCATCCGAGGGCACGGCGATCTCGCCCACGGGCTTGCCGCCGATCTTGACGATGCGACCGCGCAGCGAAGGCACCTTCTCGAGCGCGCCGGCGCCCGGAACGGCGGCGATCGCCTTCTCGAAGGCGTCGATCTGGCTCGACTGGATGTCGACGAAGAAGAAGGCCGGCGCGTCCGTCGGGATGCGCTTGGTGATCTGCTCGCGGAGATTGCCTTCGATCAGCGCCGTCGCCACCAGCACGGTCAGGCCGAGGCCCAGCGACAGCATGACGATGGGCGTCGGCGCGCCGGGCCGGTGCAGGTTGGCGAGCGCGAGGCGCAGGGCTGCCAGCTTGGGCTTGCCGACCCGTGCCGCTGCCCACATCAGCATCCGCGCGACCACCGGGAAGGCGATGAAGGCACCGACCGAGCCGGCCACGAAGTAGGCCGCGATCCGCCGGCTCTCGGCGGTGAACACCGTGAAGGCCGCGAGCGCCAATGCGACGGCAGCGACCAGCAGCGCGTCGCGCCAGACGAGGCGTCCCTGCTCGACCACGGCGCCACGCATCAGGGTCGCAGCCGGCACGCCGCGGGCCCGCATCAGCGGGATCAGCGCGAACAGCAGCGAGACCAGCAGGCCGAAGCCCGCGGCGGTGGCGAGCGGCCCGGCATAGAGCGCCACGCGGGCGCGCACCGGGAGCACATCGGCGATCACCGACTGGGCGACGAAGGGCAGCACCGCGCCGATCGCCAGGCCGATGCCGATGCCCAGCAGCGCGAGCGCCGCGAGCTGGATGAAGTAGGTGGCGAAGACCAGCCGCTCCGGCGCACCGAGGCACTTCAAGGTCGCGATGGTGCGCAGCCGGGCGGCGAGGAAGCTCGACACCGCGTTGCCGACGCCGACGCCGCCCACCAGCAGCGAGGCGAGACCGATCAGGCTGATGAACTGCGTGAGGCGATCGAGCCAGAAGCGCAAGCCCCCGCCGGCATCGTCGAGGCCCCTCACCCGCCAGCCGGCATCGGGGAACCTGGCCTTCAGCGCATCGACGACGGCGCGATAGGGGCGACCGGGCGGCAGGCGCAGCCGGTAATCCCAGGTGAGCAGGCTACCGGGCTGCACGAGGCCGGACTCGACCACCGCGTCGAGCGGGATCATCAGGCGCGGCCCCAGGCTCGCAAAGGCGTTCAGGCCGCGGTCCGGCTCGCGCGCGATGATGCCGCGCACCTCGACCGCGACCTCGCCGACGCGGACCATGTCGCCCGGCGCCAGGTTCATGCGACGGAGTGCGGACTCCTCGACCACGGCGCCCCAGATGCCGTCGCGCTTGGCGAGCGCCTCGCTGAGCGAGCCGCCGTCCTGCAGCTCGACCTTGCCGTAGAGCGGATAGGCGGGCTCCACGGCCTTGAGCTGCACCAGGGTCGGCCGGCCGTCGGACTTGGTCGGCCGCGCCATGGCGCGGCTGTCGATCCAGCGCACGAGCTCGCCCTGCCCGCGCATGAAGGCCATCTGCTCGGGCGTCGCCTCGCGATAGAGCAGCGAGATCGCCACGTCGCCGCCCAGGATCTCGCGCGCATCGGCGCGCAGGCCTTCCTCGACGGCGCGGCTGAAGGACAGGATCGCCGCGATCGCGCCGACGCCCAGCGCCAGGCAGGCAATGAACAGGCGGAAGCCGCCGAGGCCGCTGCGCATCTCGCGGCGGGCGAGCCGGAAGGCGAGGTTCACCGGGAGGCGCTCACTGGAAAAACGTCACTGGGCGGCGAGCACGGCGCGCATGCGCTCGTCGGCGACGAGCAGCCCGTCGGCGATGCGCAGCACGCGGTCGCAGCGCTCGGCGAGGCCCATGTCGTGGGTGATCAGGATCAGCGTCGTGCCGTCGGCGCGCGCCAGCTCGAACAGCAGATCCATCACCTGCTTGCCGGTCGTGCCGTCGAGATTGCCGGTCGGCTCGTCGGCCAGCATGAGCTTCGGCCGGCCGACGAAGGCGCGGGCAACCGCGACCCTCTGCTGCTCGCCGCCCGAGAGCTGCGCGGGGTAGTGACCGACGCGATGGCCGAGGCCGACCCTCTGCAATGCCGCTTCGGCCAGCTCGAAGGCGTCGGGATGGCCCGCGAACTCGAGCGGCAGCGCCACGTTCTCGTGCGCCGTCATGGTGGGAATGAGATGGAAACCCTGGAAGACGATGCCGATGCTGTCGCGGCGCAGCCGCGCCCGGTCGTCGTCGCCCAGCGGCCCGAGATCGCGGCCGGCGACCTCGACGCGTCCGGAGGTCGCGCGCTCCAGCCCGCCCGCCACCATCATCAGGCTCGACTTGCCGGCACCCGACGGCCCCACCACCGCCGCAATCTCGCCAGCGGCGATGTCGAGAGTGATGCCGCGCAGGATATTGACCGTGCCGGCATCGCTTGCCATGTCGAGATGGACGTCCTGGAGACGGACGATGGGTTGCGGCTCGGCCAAGCGGGCTCCTGAAGGTGGGCTGATGAAGCTGCTGTCTGGATATGGTGGTTTTGCGGCAAGGGTCAATTCGCGGCTGGTGGCGGTTCTTGCCCTTCTTCTCTACCTGGCCGCCCCAGCCGTGCATGCACAAACCGAGCCGGTGAAGCTCGCCATCCTGGGCGACAGCCTGGCGGCCGGCTACGGGCTTGCCCCGGCACAAGCCTTCCCGGCCCGCCTGCAGGCGGCGCTCAAGGAGAAGGGCCGCAACGTCACCGTCATCAATCACGGCGTGTCGGGCGACACGACGGCAGGCGGCGTCGAGCGGCTGGACTGGATGCTGGGCGACAGACCCGACATCGTGCTGGTTGAGCTGGGCGGCAACGACGCGCTGCGCGCCCTCGATCCGGCCGCGACCGAGCGCAACCTCGACACGATCGTGAAGAAGCTGAAGGAGGCCGGCGTCACGGTGTGGCTCGCCGGCATGCTGGCGCCGCGCAACTTCGGGCCGGAGTACGCCAAGTCGTTCGACGCGGTGTTCAAGAAGATCGCCGACAAATACGAAGTGCCCTTCTATGCCTTCTTCCTCGACGGCGTGGCGCAGGATCCCGCGCTCAACCAGCCCGACGGCATCCATCCCAACGCCCGGGGCGTCGACGTCGTCGTCGAGCGCATCATCCCCTTCGTCATCAAGAATCTCGATGCCGCGCCTGTTCGTCGCCCTGCCCGTCCCTGAGGAGGTCGCCGACGAGCTCGCGGCGCTGCAGTCGGGCGTGCCCGACGCGCGCTGGGTGCCGGCCGAGAATTTCCACGTGACGCTGTGCTTCGCGGGCGAGGTGCAGGGCGGCACGATGCGCGACCTCGAAGAGGAGCTGTCCGACATCGCGGGCCCACCCTTCTCAGTGAGCATTGCCGGCGTCGAGCAGTTCAGCAGCGGCACGCAGCCGCGCGCGCTGGTCGCCACCGTGGAACGAAGCGAAAGGCTCGACTGGCTGCAGCAGAAGGTGTCGACGGTGGCGCGCAACTGCGGCATCGAGGTCGAGCGCCGCAAGTACCGGCCGCACGTCACCCTGGCGCGCTTCTCGAGCAGCGCCGAGACCGGCCATCATATCGCTCAGTTCATGGCGAGCAACGGCACGTTCCGCGCCGGCCCCTGGATCGCCGACGGCTTCGCGCTCTATTCCAGCCGGACCGGCCGCAACGGCTCGATCTACACCGAGGAAGCGGCGTACGACCTGACGTTCTGAAGATCACAACCGATGGGCGGTATCCGCCTCCCGCAACTCTGCTAAAGTTGTCGGCGGAGGAACTCACATGATTCGCTTGTTCGCTCTGGCGATCGCGCTCGTCGCGGGCACTGCTCACGGCCAGCCGCTCGATCTCGACGCTATCGCGAAGCATCCCGGAACTGAAGTGATCAGGAAGGGCGACGCGGTCGAGATTCGGCGCGCCGGTGTCACGATCACGATCGACAAGGATGGAGAGACCAGCGTCGACCGATCCGGCAAGGCAGTCCTCTGCTACTGGAACCTCGCGATCGTGGCCAAGATGAGCGCCGACCTCTGCTATCCAGGGGAGTTCACGGAGCTCAGCAAGATGCTCGGCGAGCAGATCGCGGCAATGAACGACTTCATCGTCGCCAACAGCCTGCGGCCGGTCACCAAAGCCTGGCTGGAGAAGAACATCGCAGACCGCTTCGCGACGGCGGCAGCCGGCATCAAGGCGGCCGGGGTGCCACCGGCGCAGAACAAGGTCTGCCAGCGTCAACGCGAGGAAGACCTCGTCCCGCTGAATGCGGAGCTTGCGAAATACCGTCAGGAGTTTCGCGAGGTCGTGGCCGTCCCACGTCCTCCCGCCTCCAGTCCCTGCTACTGAGATCGCTAGGCGAAGGTGAGCAGCCGCCGCGGGTTGCGGACGAGGATGGCGTCGATCTCGTCCTCGCTGTAGCCGCGCTTGTTCATCATCGGCACGACGTTGCGGAAGATGTGGCCGTAGCCGTGGCCGCCGAAGCTCGCGAGCCGCGTGCGGTAGCAGATGTCGTGGCTGATCACGACGCGCTCGAGATGGCCGGCGGCGATCAGCGCACGGATCAGCCTCAGCCGGGTGGCGTCGTTCGGCATGTCGATGTCGGAGAGACCGTAGTAGCTCGCCTCCTGGCCGAACAGGTCGAACTCGACGGTAACGCCTGAATCCGCGAGCCGGATCAGGCGCGGCTCGTCGAAGATCGTCCGGTCGATGTGGCTGATCACCATGCGCTCGGTCGGGAAGCCCGCGGCCTTGGCGAAGTCGGCGACCTCCTGCGGCTGGTCGGGATCGCGGCCGGGATGGACGTTGATCGAGGCGCCGGTTTCCTGTGCGGCGATGAACGCGGCCTGCATGACGCGCTTCTCGGTGTCGGTCCACGGTGCGGTGCAGCCGATCTCGCCGATCATGCCGGCGCGCACGTCGGTGCCCCAGGCGCCGTCCGTGATCTGGCCGATCATCTCGGCGGCGAAGTCGTCGACCGTTCGGCCGTGGTTCCTCGGATCCTGGTAGTCGTTGACGTAGTGGCCACAGCCCATGACGAGGTGCACGCCGGTGCCGGCGGCGATGCGCTGCAGGCCCCTGGGGTCGGGCGACAGGCCGCCGCAGGTCAGCTCGACGATGGCGTCGCCGCCGTCGTGCTTCATCATC
>CAYRBQ010000215.1:0-6581 GCA_964422305.1 uncultured Reyranella sp.
CTCCGACAGCATGTGCACTTCGTCGATGATGTAGACCTTGTAGCGCGCCGAGACGGGGCGGTAGCGAACGCCCTCGATCAGCTCGCGCACGTCGTCGATGCCGGTGCGCGAGGCTGCGTCCATCTCGATCACGTCGACGTGGCGATCCTCGGTGATCGCCTTGCAGTTCTCGCAGACGCCGCAGGGATCGACCGTCGGGCCGCCCTTGCCGTCAGTGCCGACGCAGTTCAGTGCGCGGGCGATGATGCGGGCGGTCGTGGTCTTGCCCACGCCGCGCACGCCGGTGAGCATGAAGGCGTGCGCAATGCGGCCGGTGGCGATGGCGTTGCGCAGGGTGCGCACCATCGCCTCCTGGCCGACCAGGTTGGTAAAATCGACGGGACGGTATTTGCGGGCGAGGACGCGGTAGGGAAGTGCGGGGTCTTCCGAGCCCTTAGTGGCCTTCGCCATGGCGATCACCCGCAGTCAGCGCCGTGGCCCCTCAAGCCCGGCGGTCATCGCGCCTGGGCGGCCCGGCCTCCGCGGCGGCGCGCGCAGGGGAACGGGTGAGAGACCGGCATGACCCGAAGCGAATTCGTTACGGCTGCTTCCTTCCGGATCTGACCGGGTTGGCGACTGCTCCGCCCACACCGGCCCCTCGAGGCGGTTATATCAGGAGTCCGGCGGCCCGGCGCAAGGGCCGAAACGCCTCCTTTGTGGACGCCTGTAAGTCGTTGATTTCAAGGGTAATAGTAGCCGCCACCCTGGGCCATCGCCAGAAACGTGCTGCAGTCGATCCAGACATAGCCGCCGCCGCCGTTCCATGTGCTGCCCCAACTCGTGCCGAAGCTGTTCTGGACCAAGATGGCGCCGTTGGGCCCGACGGTGGTGTCGTAGCCGATGATCAACATGCAGTGGCCAACCTTGCCGCCGGTCCGCGGGTTCTTCATCCAGACGCCTGATCCGACATACGGCACCGGACTGCCGGTATACTGGGGGAAGCCGGTGTAGAGCCAGCATCCGAAGGCGATGGGTATGTTCTGGCTGATCAGGTTCTGGATGTTGGCGATGCCATCGCTGCCGTTCACGGTGACGCCGGTCCAGTTGCCGAAGTCGAAGTTGGGATTTGGCGTTGCGATGGCGGTGCCCCAGGCAGTCCACGCGGCAGAGCAGCCGTCGATGTTGGGGGCCTCCGTCATCGAGGCCGTGCCGCCGTTCTTGTTGAGGAACTGCAGCGGCTTCGCCATTTGCCCGCCCTGGCATGCATTGTTGAGCCCGTAATAGTCCTCCTCGACCTTGATGTAGGTGTAGATCGGGCTGGCCTGATTGTCGGTGGAGGTCGGGTCGAGGTTGTAAGTCTTGGCCGCCTGGAAGGTCGTGAGGCCATAGACCGTCGACCAGACGAAGCACGAAGGTGTTGTCTGCTGGCCGACGGGCGGCAGCAGGCTCGCATCGACGGTGGCCGATGGTGGCGGGGCGGTTGCAGGCTTTGGTAGCGGCTTGACGGGGATGTCCTCGGGAACGTCGTAGCCGAAGTCTAGAGTGTCGTAGATGTCGCTCATGTTCGCCTCCGCACGCTGATACTCGCCGGCGGAGCGTACCGAGTAGACGCTGCGGACTTGTATGAGCATTCCTGCAGGTCTCGACGCACGGGACGAGGAAAGACTCAGGTGGGTAGAATCTTTCGTGCGAGGCCCAGATGGTCGCGCAGCGTCACGCCGCTGTAGTCGGCGCGAAACAATCCACGCTCCTGCAGGATCGGGACGACCAGCCTGGCGAAGTCCTCGAACTGGCCGGGAAAGAAAGGCGGCATGACATTGAAGCCATCGGCCGCGCCGGCGTGGAACCAGCGTTCCAGCACGTCGGCTATTTCGGTCGGTGTGCCGACGGGAAGGAGATGACCACGTGCCGCCGCCACACGGTGGAACAGTTCTCGCAAGGTCAGCTTTTCGCGGCGTGCCATCTGCAGCAGTAGCGCCGCGCGGCTCTTGAGGTGCTCGGTCTCGGGCACCTCCGGTACCGGTCCGTCGAGCGGGTACACCGACATGTCGGCGCCCAGCCGCTCGGAGAGCACGGTGAAGGCCTGGGTGGCGTCGATGTTGCGGCTGAGCTCTGCAAGCATCTCCTGTGCCTCGCGTGTCGTGCGCCCGACGATCGGCATCACGCCCGGCATGACCAAAGCGTCGGAGGCGGCGCGGCCATGCTTGGCCAGTTGCGCCTTCATCCCGCGATAGAAAGCCTGCGCCTCGGCGAGGTCGTTCTGGGCGGTGAACACCACGTCGGCGATGCGGGCGGCCAACGCCTGTCCGGGGCCGGAAGACCCGGCCTGGATCAGCACCGGATGCCCCTGCGGCGGCCGCGGCACGTTGAGGGCGCCCTCGACGACGAAGTACTTGCCGTGAAAGTCGGGGATGCGAAGGCTTTCCGGGCGAACGAAGCGGCCGTTCGCCTTGTCGCCGATGAAGGCGCCGTCGTCCCAACTGTCCCACAGCAGCCGGCAGGCCTCGACGAACTCCTCGGCCATCGCGTAGCGTTCGGAATGCGGCGGATGCTGGCGGCCGAACACGGCGCTCGATTTGGCATAGGCCGTGGTCACGACGTTCCAGCCGGCACGTCCGCCCGAGATGTGATCGAGCGAAGCAAAGCCGCGCGCCACGTGATAGGGCTCGGCATAGGTCGTGGAGGCGGTGGCGGCGAGGCCGAGCCGGGACGTGCCCATGGCGAGCGCTGCCAGCAGCGTCAGCGGTTCGAACTTGCCGATGGTCGACGGATGCTCGCCGTAGCCCGTGGCGAAACCGTCGCCCAGGAAGAACATGTCGAACTTGGCGGCTTCGGCGGCCGCCGCGATGCGCTGCATGAGGCCGAGGTTGGGCCAGCCGTCGACGACCGCATCCGGATGGCGCCAGCCCGCGACGTGATGGCCTGGCGTCTGGACGAAAACACCGAGCCGCATCTGACGGCCCGACTTCGGAGCTGCTTCAGCCCGCGCCATTGTTTTTTGCGAGGAGCGTCGGGGCGCCTACGATGCCGGGGGCTTCCACCTGCAGGTCGACGTCGAGGCTGCCGGCATTCTCGAAGTGAAGCGTCACGCGCAGGCTTGTCCCGGCAATCAGCGGCGCCGTCAGTCCTTGCATCAGCAGATGGTAACCGCGGGGCTTCAGAATCGTTTTGCCGTTGAGCACGACGAGCGGGCTCTCGAGGGGGCGCATGGCAAGGTTGGGCCCCACGACTCTTATGCCGTGGATGTCGATCCAGCCCGCCGCCTCGCTGTGGGCCGACCGCAGCCGGTCGGGTGGGCCGTTGTTGACGATGGTCATGTAGCCGCCGCCGGTCCAAGGCGACGTGGCCGACGAACGGGCCCAGGGCTTCACGATGTGGAGGGCGCCCAGGCTGGCTGCCGGAGTTTCCTTTCGATCGCGACGAAGCCAGTTCAGCAAGAGAGTCCTTTGCGGCGCATCAGTGCGCGAAGTAGTGCATGCCCCCGTCGACCGGGATCACTGCCCCTGTGATGTAGCGCGCGACCGGCGACGCGAGGAAGGCGACGAGATGTGCCACATCCGCGGGGTCCCCGAAATAGCCGATCGGGATGTTTCGTTCAATGAATGTGCGGCGCGCCTCTTCGGTCGGGTGGAGATTCTGCAGGATCTGTTCGCTGTTGATGCGGCCGGGCTGAATGGTGTTGACGGTGACGCCGTCAGCGGCGACGTCGCAGGAGAGTCCCTTTGCCCAGAGATGCATCGCGCCCTTGGCGGCCATCGCGGCGTTGAGACTCCGCGGCTCCATCGAGCCGCTGATGTTGATGATGCGCCCCCATTTGCGCGTCCGCATCGAGGCCAGCAACGACTTGGTGAGGAGCCGGGCCGACGTGAAGTTGAGCGCGAAGGCTTCTTCCCATACGTCGTCGCCGGCATAGGGTCCCGTCGGGCGCGAGCCGCCGGCGCAGTTCACCAGGATGTCGACAGGACCCAAGGCCTTGAGGGCCTCGGCGGCGATGCGCGCAAGGTCGCCCGCATCGGTTACGTCGCCTGCGATGGCCGTCACTCCGTCGAGGCGCTCGATGCGACCGGTGCGCCGCGCGGTGGCCGCCACTTTCGCGCCCTGCTGTGCGAAGAGCCGCACGACGCCTGCGCCGATGCCGGAACTGGCGCCCGTGACAAGGCAGATCCTGCCTGTGAGCTGATAGTCCATCGCTCCTTGATGGACGACCGGGCGGCTGTTGCCAACTACCTCGCCCGGGCCTGTTCGGTGGCACCTGCGTCGACGACACCCTTCTCTGACACGACGACGCCGTAGTCTCGCAATGCGGTTTCGATTGAGATCACGCCGTCCAGCACATCGTCGGCGACCTTCTGTGGATCGCGCTCCAGCGGGTTGCCGTAACCGCCGCCGGCCGGGCCGTAGCAGACGAAGCGTCCCTCCCTGGCGATGCTCATGTGCGGCACCTTGGAGGGCAGGGCACGGGCCTGGCCGCCGGCGATCAGGTCGAGCTTGGCCGGCATGCCCTCGCCACCGCCGAGGAAGCCCCACGGTCGGTAGCGATGGCCCTCGCCCTCGACCGAGGCGCCACCATCGGAAAGGAAGGTGAATTCGCGCACCGAGCCGAGGCCGCCGCGCCACTTGCCGGCGCCTGCCACGTCCTCGCGCAGCTCGTAGCGCAGCACGCGCAGCGGCAGGTGGGTCTCGATGTCCTCGATCGGGTTGTTGCGGGTGTTGGCGTAGAGCGTATCGACGGCATCCATGCCGTCCTTGCCCTGTCGTCCGCCGTAGGAACCCTCGAAGATCTCCATATGCACCCAATGCGTCTCGCCCTTGAGGCCCGAGAAGGCGATGACCTTGAGATTGCCGATGCCGGCCGAAACGTTGTGCGGCATAGCCTGCGAGAGCGCCTTCATCACCGTGTCGGCGAGCTGGTTGCCCGGGCAGAACCGCGCGATGGTGGGCGCGGGGAAGATCGGGTTGGCAAGGCAGCCCTTGGGCGCCACGATGGTGATCGGCCGGACCAGGCCGGCGTTCACCGGGATATGGCCGTGCACCTCGGTGTCGAGCAGCACGGAGCGGATGGTCAGCCAGATCGCGATGTCGGCCGTGCCCTCGAGCGGCATGTTGATCGGCCGGTCGGGAACCTGCGGTGCCGTGCCGGTCAGGTCGACCGTGAGGCTCTCGTCCTTCTTGGTGATGGTGACGACGATCGGCAGCTCCTTCTTCGCCGGATCGTCGCTGTCGAGATAGCCGTCGATCGCAGTCTCGGCGCGGTAGACGCCGTCTGGCAGCTTCGCGATGGCCTGCCGCATCAGCCTTTCGGCGTGGTCCATCAGCGCCACGCAGGCCCGGTCGAAGGTCTCGAGTCCATAGCGCTCGACGAGCTCGATCATGCGATCCGCGCCGATGCGCGCCGCGGCGACCTGGGCGTCCATGTCGCCGACGACAAGATCGGAGGCGCGGATGTTGTCACGCACGATCTGCCAAACCGCGTCGTTGCGTACGCCGCGGTCGTAGACCTTGATAGCCTTGAACTGCAGGCCCTCGGCGTAGGCGTCTATCGCCTCGACGATGCCGCAGGAGCCGGGCGACAGTGCGCCGATGTCGAGGTGGTGTGCCGTCGTTGCGGCGAAGCCGATCAGCCGGCCCTGCACGAAGACCGGCACGATGAAGGCGACGTCGGGACCGTGGCTCGCGCCGGAGTAGGCGTCGTTGTGCATCACCACGTCGCCCGGCCGGAGCGTGTCGCCGCGGTCCTTCAGGATGCGCAGCACGCCGCGCACGTAGCCAGGGATCGGTCCGGACTGCAGCGGTGTCGACTGCGCGCTCTCCGCGAGGCCTCGACCTTCGGCATCGACCAGGGCCGCTCCGAAATCCTCCGACTCGCGGATGATCGAGGAGTAGCTCATGCGCATCAGCTTGTAGCCCATCTCGACGGCGATGTTCTCGAGCGCGCCCTGGATCACGCTGGTGGTGATCGGGTCGATGCGGTCGGGCCCGGCGACCGGCTGTCTTGCGGCGGCGGTGCTCATTGGCGGGCCTCCTTGCGGATCACGAGATTGCCGGCCGTGTCGGCCTCGAAACTGTGCTGTGGCGGCACGACAGTGGTCGTATCCATCTGCAGCACGATGGCCGGCCCCGCGATGCGCTGGCCGGCCGGCAGGAGGTCGCGACGGTAGAAGCTCGTCGGATAGTCGGCGAGCTTGCCCGCGACGCGGAAGGTGCAGATGCCGGCACGCACCTTGGCGGCATCGAGCGCGCTCGCATCGCCCGGCTTGGGCTTGGCGATCTTGGCCGCGCCGGCGGCACCGACCAGGCGCAGGTTCACGATCTCGATCGCAGAGTCGGCAAAATGGTGCCCGTACTCGCGCTTGTGCACCTCGTGGAAGGCTTCGAACGCACGGGCGAGCGCCGCCTCATCGAGCGTGCCATCGGGGAAGGGCACGCGCAGCTCGTAGCCCTGGCCGACATAGCGCAAGTCGCCCCGTCGCTCGAAAGTCACCTGCGCGAGATCGATGCCGTCTGCCGCGAACCGCCCGGTGAGTTCCTTCGCCATGGCGGCGAAGTCGGCGTTGATGCGCGCGAGGTCGGTGGTACCTGAAACCTGGAACGAGGTGCGGATC
>CAYRBQ010000216.1:0-6565 GCA_964422305.1 uncultured Reyranella sp.
GGTGTTCACCGAGATGACGCCGCCGCCCGGTGCCGCCGGCGGCCTGCTGAACGCCATCGCCGGAAGCATCGTGATGACGATCCTCGCGGTGGTCATCGGTACCCCGATCGGCATCCTGGCGGGCACCTATCTCGCGGAGTATGGCCGGCACGACAAGGTCTCGTCGGTCGTGCGCTTCATCAACGACATCCTGCTGTCGGCGCCCTCGATCGTGATCGGCCTGTTCGTCTACGAGATCATGGTCGCCCCGATGGGCCACTTCTCCGGCTGGGCCGGCGCCGTGGCGCTCGCCGTGATCGTGATCCCGGTGGTGGTCCGCACCACCGAGGACATGCTCTCGCTGGTGCCCGACACGCTGCGCGAGGCCGCCGCCTCGATCGGACTGCCGCGCGCCCACATGATCGTCCGCATCGCCTACCGGGCGGCGCAGGCCGGCATCGTCACCGGCATCCTGCTGGCGGTCGCCCGCATCTCGGGCGAGACCGCGCCGCTCCTGTTCACGGCGCTCAACAACCAGTTCTGGACCATGAACATGAACGCGCCGATGCCCAGCCTGCCGGTCGTCATCTTCCAGTTCGCCCTGTCGCCGTACGCCGAATGGCAGAAGCTCGCCTGGACCGGCGCGCTCCTGATCACCGTCACCGTGCTGGCGCTCAGCGTCATCGCCCGTTCCCTCACCGCGAGGAAGTCGTCATGAGCCTGCAAACCGCCGTTCCCGTCGCCACCCACGCCAAGATCGACACGGCGGGGCTTGCCGAGAAGATCTCGATCAGGAACCTCGAGTTCTTCTACGGCGACAGCCGGGCGCTCAAGGGCATCAGCCTGTCGCTCTACGCCAACAAGACCACGGCCTTCATCGGACCGTCGGGCTGCGGCAAGTCGACCCTGCTGCGCATCCTCAACCGCATGTACGACCTCTACCCCGGCCAGCGCGCCACCGGCGAGGTGATGTTCGACGGTGAGAACCTGCTGCGCGAGGGCCAGGACATCAACCTGCTGCGTGCCCGCATCGGCATGGTGTTCCAGAAGCCGACGCCGTTCCCGATGTCGATCTACGAGAACATCGCCTTCGGTGTGCGGCTGTACGAGAGCCTGCCCAAGTCCGAGCTCGACGGCCGCGTCGAGAGCGCGCTGCGGCGCGCCGCGCTCTGGGACGAGGTCAAGGACAAGCTCGGCGCCAGCGGCCAGAGCCTGTCGGGCGGCCAGCAGCAGCGTCTCTGCATCGCACGCACCGTCGCGGTGAAGCCCGAGGTCATCCTGTTCGACGAGCCCTGCTCGGCGCTCGATCCGATCTCGACGGCGAAGATCGAGGAGCTGATCGACGAGCTGAAGCAGGACTACACGATCGTGATCGTGACCCACAACATGCAGCAGGCGGCGCGCGTCTCCGACTTCACCGCCTTCATGTATCTCGGCGAGCTCGTCGAGTTCGGCAACACGGCGACGCTGTTCACCACGCCGACCGACAAGCGCACCCAGGCCTACATCACCGGACGTTTCGGCTGAGACGGGTCGGCTGACCGGCAAGAAGAAGGGACAGATCATGGCCGAACATACCCTCAAGCGTTTCGACGAAGAGCTCGAGCGGCTCTCCGCCACCATCAGCGAGATGGGCGGCCTGGCCGAGAGCCAGCTCGCGCAATCCCTCGTGGCGCTGCGCGAGCGCGACACCTCGGTGGCCGAGAAGGTGATCGCCGAGGATCCCCGGGTCGACGCGCTCGACGAGGCCGTGCAGGAGCAGACGGTCAAGCTGCTGGCGCTGCGCCAGCCGATGGCGGTCGACCTGCGCGTCATCCTCTCCTCGATCAAGATCGCGGCGGCACTCGAGCGAATCGCCGACTACGCCAAGAACACCGCCAAGCGCAGCATCGTGCTGACCGGCAGCAATGCCCCGGTGTCGGCGGTGAACGGCATCGATCGCTTGGGGCGTCTGGTGCGCACCGCGCTCAAGGACGTGCTCGACGCCTTCGCTCACGGCGACGTCGCCAAGGCGCACGACGTCTGGCAGCGCGACGAGGAGATCGACCAAGTCTACACCGGTCTGTTCCGCGAGCTGCTCACATACATGATGGAGGATCCGCGCACGATCACCGCGTGCACTCACCTCTTGTTCATGGCCAAGAACATCGAGCGGGCCGGCGACCACGTCACCAACATCGCCGAGCTGGTGAGCTTCCGCTCGACCGGCCACGGCTTCGACGAGGCGCGGCCCAAGGGCAGTGCCGCCCTCTACGCGGCAGGTAACGCATCGTGAGCATGGCAGCGACCAGCCCCAGCCGCCGCGACGTGCAGGGCCCGTCGCTGAAGCCGCGTGTCCTGATCGTCGAGGACGAGACGGCGCTGGTCGAGCTGCTGCGCTACAATCTCGAGCAGTCGGGCCTCAAGGTCACCGTGGCCTATGACGGCGAGGAGGCGCTGCGCGCCGTCCAGGAGGACGTGCCCGACCTCATCCTGCTCGACTGGATGCTGCCCCTGATGTCGGGCATCGAGGTCTGCCGCCAGCTCCGCCGCCAGACCTCGACGGCCAACGTGCCGATCATCATGCTGACGGCGCGCGGCGAGGAGGGCGATCGCGTGCGCGGCCTCGACGCCGGCGCCGACGACTATGTCCCCAAACCCTTTTCGCCGACCGAGCTGGTGGCGCGCATCCGCGCCGTGCTGCGCCGCATCCGCCCGGCGCTGGCCGACGAGGCGCTCTCCTACGCCGACATCGTGATGGATCTCGTCGCGCACCGCGTGACCAGAGGCGGCAAGCCGCTGCATCTCGGGCCCACCGAGTTCCGCCTGCTGCGCCACTTCATGGAGCATCCCGGCCGCGTCTTCAGTCGCGAGCAGCTCCTCGATGCAGTGTGGGGCAAGGATGTCTATGTCGAGGCGCGCACCGTCGACGTGCACATCCGCAGGCTGCGCATCGCGCTGAACGGCGAGAACGACGCCGACGTGATCCGCACCGTCCGCGCCGCCGGCTACGCGCTCGACGCCACGCCGGGCTGAGGCCCGCCTCCCGGTCGGAGCCGCCCGTCAGGGCGCGGGCTTCTTGAAGTAGAAGCGCGACACGCAGGGCAGGTGGTCGCTCAGGGTCTCCTTGATCTCGCGCAGCACGGCGCGGACTGCCGGCGCCTTTAGGTCGCCGGCCTGGGCGAGCGTCTCCTCGATCGGCTTCCAGCGGATCGGCTTGGCGAGCGTGTCGGCCCGGGCGACCGCCGACATCGAGACGACTCCAAGGTCGATGCGCGACAGGAACTGGCTGCTCTGGTTGGCGAGCCAGAGGTAGGAGAAGTCGCTCTCGTCGTTGATGCTGCGGAAGGCGGCGTCGCCGGCATTCTCGAGCGCGTGGAAGGGCGTCCACGACTTGGTGTCGCTCGGCGGTGCGTTGAAGTCGCCCATGATCATGACGTCCGAGCCGACGGGCAGGGCGTCCTTGATCATCCAGTCCGCGAGGATCTCGGCAGAGCGCTCGCGCTGCGGGAAGCCGTCGCCCATGGCCTTGAGGTGGACGCCGAGCGCCTGGAACTCGAGCTTGTCGGGGCCGCCATGGTAGGGGTCGTCGGAATCGGCGTCCTCGGTCGGGATGCGTGCGGTGAAGTGGCCGTAGAGCGGCGTGCGGCCGGCGAAGGCGTCGATCGGCGGATTGCCGAACTTGTGCGTGCCCCGCTTGAACAGCTCCTCGACGTCGCCCTTGGCGCGCAGCCAGTCACGGTCCCACATCATCGCCACACGCTGCTCGCCGCCGGCCTGCGTGTAGAAGACGACGTAGTGTCCGGCGCCGCGATTGGTCAGCTCCTCGGCGACGACATCGAGCGCGCCGGGATAGCGCCCGTCCGAGGTCGGGCCGGCGATCTCCTGGAAGATGAAGAGGTCGGCGTTGAGCGCCTCCAGCGTGTCGATGACGAGCCCCAGCCGCCGCTTGTCCTTGGCGACGGATTTCTGTGCGCCGAACCATTCTATGTTCCACTGAACGACGTCGAGATACTTGTCCGTGCCGCGGTACTGGTCGGGTACCAGGTCGGACAGGGCATCCGAGAGATTGTCGTTGTCCGACGTGACGACATTGTCGCGCGCCGACACGCTGGGCCGGCGTCCCGTGACAGCACGGGCACGGGACTTCACGATGCGCTTCTTGGCCATGATTGCTCCTCTCCCCGGATATTCTACCGAGGAGAGTAGGTCGGCCGGGCAGGCCGGGCGACGGCGTCCTGCGCACATCACAAAAGCTTCTTGTGATCGTGCGGCCGGGGTTTTCCACATCCACGGTAACGGTTTTGTAGCGCGGTGCTTTTAGACAGGTGGTGCCCGTTCCGAGCCGGCACCCCACGCCCCGCTCCCGGAATGGGCCGGTTCCCCCGGCTCGGACGACACCCGATGCCGATTTACTGACCCCTCTTTCCGTCAGGAAGGAGGGGTTTCTTTTGCGAAGTGCCGGCGGACCAGCCAGGCCAGCACCAGAGCCGGCAGGCCGAGCAGTGCGGTGTAGACGAAGAAGGCCGCGTAGCCGCCGAACTTGTGGGTCGTAGTGAACGACGAGGCCTGGAGCTGGTCGACGACCCAGCCCGACGAGCCGCCCATCAGCTTGCCGGGGAGCGTCATCAGCGACGTGAACAGCGCGTACTGCGTCGCCGTGTAGGCGGTGTTGGTAAGCCCGGAGAGGAAGGCGATGAACACCGAGCCGGAGAGGCCGGCCACGAAATTGTCGACCGAGATCGCGATCGTAAGCACGGTGATGTCCGGCGTGCCGACCAGGGCCAGCCAGCTGAAGGTGAGGTTGGAGCCGGCGAGCAGGACCACCGACGGGATCAGGAGTGGCGTCGCCCCGAGACGGAACACGAGCGAGCCGCCCACCAGCACACCGATCACCGACATGATCGCACCGTAGATCTTGGTGACGTTGGCGATCTGCGACAGGCTGAAGCCCATGTCGATGTAGAACGGGTTGGCCATCACGCCCATGGCGATGTCGCTCAGCCGGAACAGGCCGATGAACAGCAGCAGTGTCAGTGCGTGCCAGCGGTAGCGCGCGATGAAGTCGACGAACGGGCAGACGATGGCGCCATAGACGAACACCAGGGCGTCCCGGACCCAGCCGGGCAAGTGGCCGATCCGGTCGGCGAAGACCGCGACCTTGCCCTCGATCTCGGCGGTGCCCTCGGAGATGCGGCGCCCGGGTTCGGAGATCAGGAAGGTCGTGGCGATGCCGACCAGTCCCAGCGTTGCCATCACCTGGTAGGCGATGGTCCACGAGCCGAACTCGGCGATGTAGAGGGCACCCGCGCCGGCGGCGAGGACGGCGATGCGGTAGCCGAGCTGATAGGTGGCCGCGGTCGGGCCCTGCAGGCTGGCGTCCGTCGCCTCGATACGGAAGGCGTCGAGCGCGATATCCTGCGTCGCCGAGGAGAAGGCCACGATCAGCGCATAGACGACCATCCACCAGAGATCGGTGCGCGGATCGCAGAAGGACATGGCGAGCAGCCCCGACGCGATGCCCACCTGCGCCAGCAGCATCCAGGCGCGGCGGCGGCCCAGCCAGCGCGTCAGCAGCGGCAACGGCACGCGGTCGACGACCGGCGACCCCACGAACTAGAAGGAGTAGGTAATGCCGATCCAGCTCACGAAGCCGATGGCGGTGCGGCTGACGCCGAACTCGCGCAGCCACGCCGAGAGCGTCGAGAACACGAGCAGGAACGGCAGCCCGGCCGAGAAGCCCAGGAATAGAAGCTGGACGACCCTCGGATGCCGGTAGGTCGCGAGCGTCTCGCGCCAGCTATGGGTTTGCGCCGGGGCGCTCAACTGGCGCTCAAATCAGCGTCTTCAGCGCCTGCTCGGGGCGGGCACCGACATGGGAGATGACCTCGGCGGCGGCGAGGCCGCCCAGCCGTGCGCACTCGGCGAGCGGCTTGCCGCGGGTGAAGCCGAACAGGAAGCCGGCGGCGTAGAGGTCGCCGGCGCCGGTCGTGTCGACGACCTTGGCGACCGGCGCGGCCGGCACTTCCCAGGTCTCGCCGTCCTTGATCACGACAGAGCCCTTCTCGCTGCGCGTCAGGGCGGCGATCTTGCCTTCCTTGCGCGCCTCGGCGAGCGCACGCTCGAACGTGTCGACCTCGTACAGCGCGGTGATCTCGGCCTCGTTGCCGAACAGGATGTCGACCTTGTTGCGGATCAGGTCGCGGAACTCCGCGCGATAGCGGTGCACGCAGAAGGAGTCCGACAGCGTGATCGAGACCTTGCGGCCGGCGGCGTGGGCGGCGTCGAACGCCTTGAGCACGGCCTGCTTGGCGGCCGGCGCGTCCCACAGATAGCCCTCGACGTAGGTGACCTGGGCCGAGCCGATGCGAGCCTCGTCGATATCGTCTGGGCCGAGCCCGGTGCAGGCGCCGAGATAGGTGTTCATGGTGCGCTGCGCGTCGGGCGTCACCAGGATCAGGCAGCGAGCGGTCGCGGGGCCCGAGGTGGCGCTCGCCGTCTCGAAGGAGACGCCGGTCGCCTTGAGGTCGTGGCCGAAAACGGCGCCGAGCTGGTCGTTGCGCACCTTGCCGATATAGGCGCCCTTGCCGCCGAACGAGGCGACGCC
>CAYRBQ010000217.1:0-6547 GCA_964422305.1 uncultured Reyranella sp.
GGTGAGGAGCGCGTCTTCGCGCGTCTCGAACCATGAGGCCGTAACTCATCCTTCGAGACGGCGCTTCGCGCCTCCTCAGGATGAGGATGTTTTTGTTCCCGCTAGCCCCAGCTCTGTTGGATCAGCTCGATGTACTGCGCCCGCGTCGGCTGCCGCGGCGTCGAGAGATGGCAATGATCACCCAGCGCGCCGTCGGCGATCTGCTCGATCGTGTCGTCCTTCAGGCCGACCTTGCTCAGCCCTTTCGGGATGCCCAGCCGCTCGTTGAGGGCGGCGACGGCCTCGGCCACGCCGGCGGCGTTCTGCTCGCTCTCCTTCAGGCCCATGACCTGGCCGACCTTGCGGAACTTGTCGCCCACCGCCGGCTCGTTGAAGCGAAGCACCGCCGGCAGGTAGATCGCGTTCAGGGTGCCGTGGTGCGTGCGGTAGCCCTTGAGGCCGCCGGTGGGATGGCTGAGCGCGTGCACGGCGCCGAGTCCCTTCTGGAACACCATTGCGCCCTCCATGGCGGCCATCGCCATGTTGTAGCGCGCCTCGCGGTCCTGGCCGTCCCTGGTCGCGCGCTCGACGTTGTTCCAGGCCTTCTCCAGCCCGTCGAGCGCGATCGAGTCGGCAGGCGGGTTGAAGACGTTGGCGAGGAAGCATTCGATGTTGTGCGTGAAGGCGTCCATGCCGGTGCCGGCCGTGAGATGCGGCGGCAGGCTGAGCGTCAGCTCGGGATCGATCAGCGCGAGCTTGGGGATGAGATGCGGGCTGCCGATCGCGAGCTTGCGACCGGAGTCCATGATGATGACGCCACCCCGGCTCACCTCGCTGCCGGTGCCCGACGTCGTCGGGATGGCGACGATGGGCGCCACGGCCGCGGTAATCTTGCCGGCCCCGCCCTCGACGAAGGAATAGGGCTGCAACGAGGTGCCGGGATGCGTCGCCATCAGCGCGACCGCCTTGGCGAGATCCATCGGTGAGCCGCCGCCGATGGCGATGATGCCGTCGCAGCCCTCCTCCTTGTAGATCTCGAGCGCGTCGCGCGCCGCCGCTTCGGTCGGATTCTCCGGCGTGCCGTCGTACAGCGTGAGCGGCATGTTGCCGGGAAGTTGGTCCTTCACCTTGCTCCACAGGCCGGCCGAAATGACGCCCTTGTCGGTGACGATCAGCGGACGGCGGATGCCGAGGAGCTGCAGCTCGGCGTCGAGCAGCTTCAGCGCACCGAAGTCGAACTGGATGCGCGTGAGGTAGGTGATCAGAGCCATGTGTGGGTCTTCCTATTCACGATAGAAGGGCTTGTCGCCCCTGACGGTGACTCGGTAGCCGAGCCGGCGGTGCGGGAAGTAGTCCCACATCGCGTGATGCATGGCTGCCCGGTTGTCCCAGAAGGCGATCGAGTTGGGCCGCCAGGCAAAGCGGCACTGGAACTCCGGCGTCTCGCTGTGATCCCACAGCAGGTTCAGCAGCGCGTCGCTCTCGCGCTTGCCGAGCTGCACGATGCGCGTCGTGAAGTTGCGGTTGACGTAGAGCGCCTTGCGGCCCGTCACGGGATGCGTGCGCACGACGGGGTGCTCGTTCCTCGGGAAGCCGCCCTCCTTGGGCTTCTGGCCGAAGCGGCCGCCATAGACCTGCGCACCGTCATGGATCGCGGTCAGGCCTTCGCACAATCTCTGGATCGGCGGTGAAAGCGTCTCGAAGGCGCGGTACATGCTGGCGAACAGCGTGTCGCCGCCGCCGTCGGGCGGCACCTCCTTGAGATAGAGGATCGAGCCCATCGGCGGCTCGGGATCGCACGACACGTCGGTGTGCCATTCCTCGCCCGCCACGAACTTCGACTTCTCGTCGGCCTTGATCACCAGCACCTCGGGATGGTCGGGAACCGTGGCAATCGAGGTCGGATGGATGTGCAGCTCGCCGAAGCGCCGGCCGAACGCCTTCTGCTGGTCGTGCGTCAGCTCCTGGTCGCGAAAGAAGACGACGAGGTTCTGCATCAGAGCGTCGTGGATCGCCTGGAAGGCGTGGTTGCCCAGCGGCTTGGCGAGGTCGACGCCCGTGATCTCCGCGCCGATGCCCGGCGTCAGCTTCCGCACGACGATGGTCTGCTCGTCCATCCCACATTTCCTCTCGCTTTTGGCGGGAGCCTACGCGAGAAAAAGGACGTGAGCGACACTCTCCTCCTGCGTGCCGGAACCGCGGGCGACGCACCGGCCATCGCCGCCACGATCGCGGCCTCGTTCGCGCAATATCGCGGCAAGCTGGTGCCGGAATCCGGCGCCTTCCGCGAGACCGCGGAAAGCATCGCGGCCGAGCTGGCGAAGGGCGCCGGCGCCATCGTGCTGGAGCGCGGGGCCGAGATGCTGGGCTGCGTGCTGGTCGAGGAGATGGAGGGCGACCTCTATTTCGGCCGGCTTTCGATCCTTCCCTCGGCGCGCGGCCTCGGTCTCGCCAAGCGACTGATCGAGGCCGTGGAGACCGAAGCCCGCCGGCGCGGCCTCGCCGGCGTGCGGCTGGGCGTCCGCATCGTCCTGACCGACAACCAGCGGCTCTTCAATTCGCTCGGCTACCGCGAAATCTCGCGCGAGGCGCATCCCGGTTTCGACCAGCCGACCTCGATCAACATGCGCAAGGCGCTACATCTAGACCCCTTGCGCGGTCCGGTTTCCGGGGAGGATAAATCGACGCCATGAGCACCCGCACGCCCCTGTCCGGCCCTCCCGTGTGGACCGGCGACGAGATCAAGAACTCCTCCCGCTGGGTTCGTGACCTGACGACCGAGCAGATCGACGAGCTCGACGCAGCCGTAAAGGGCCTGCGCGGCATGGACTGGTCGGAGATCACGCGCGAGGACGTGTGGTTCCCCACGCTCGACGAGCTCTGCGACGACATCGCCGACGAGCTCGAGAACGGCTCCGGCATCATGAAGCTTCGCGGCTTTCCGGTGGACCGCTACGACGAGGAAGACCTGCGCCGCCTCTACTTCGCGCTGGGCACCCATCTCGGCATCCCGGTCTTCCAGAACCGCAGCGGCGAGCTGATGCGCGCCATTCGCGACGAAGGCGCCCATGTCGGCCGCACCTACGGCGAGACCAAGGACGAGTCGGGCAAGACCTTCCTCTCCTCCTACGCCCGCACGCTGACAAACGGCGGCCTGCGCTTCCACACCGACCGTACCGACGTGGTCGGCCTGCTGTGCGTGCGCCAGGCGCGCGCCGGCGGCGTCAGCAAGCTCGCCTCTACGCCCGCGATCCATAACGCGATCCTGGCGAAGCGGCCCGACCTGCTCGAGCTCTTGTTCCAGGATTATTGGCGCAGCCGCTTCGGCGAGGAAGGCACCAAGAAGGACAGCGAGGCGACGACCCGCGAGACTGCCTATCCGCTGCCGATCTTCGGCCTGCGCGACGGCAAGTTCACGTCGCACTACTCGCTGACATTCATCGAGGCGGCGCAGATGGCGCCCGGCGTCCCGAAGCTCACCGACGCCCAGCGTGAGGCGATCGATGTGCTGATGCAGACTGCCGAGGAGCTCTGCTTCGAGATGACGCTCGAGCCGGGCGACCTGCAGCTCATCAACAGCCACGTCACCTATCACGGCCGCACGCCGTTCGAGGACGACGCGTCGAGCGGCCACGACCGCCTGCTGCTGCGCCTCTGGCTCAGCATGCGCAACAATCGCCCGCTCCCCGAGGGCCACGAGATCCTGTGGCAGGAGATCGAGCCCGGCGTCCCGCGCGGCGGCATCCGGCAGGTCGCCGCCTAGCCTCTCCCGCGATCGTCAGTCGATGATCGCGGCCTGGACCATCGAGCGGAACTGATTGCGCAGCGCGATCCGGTCTGGATCGCTCACCTGCACCATGTAGATCGCGATCAAGTCGTTCTTCGGATCGATCCAGAAGAGCGTGCCCGCGTTGCCGGCCCAGCCATACTCGCCAACCGAGCCCGGCAGCGCCGCCTCGCCCGCCATCGTGCGAACCTCGAAACCCAGGCCGAAGCCCAGTCCCGCGGGTCGGCCCGGCCGCGTGCCGGTATGGTCCGCGGTCATGAAAGCGAGCGTTTGCTTGCCGAGGATGCGCTTGCCGTTCAGCGCGCCGCCGCTGGCCAGCGCCGTCGTGAAGCGCAGATAGTCGTCCATGGTGCCGGTGAGGCCGCCGCCGCCCGATTCGAACCTGGCCCCGTCATCGACCTTGAACCGTGGCGTCATCGCCTGGCCCCCGGGGCGCGGCCCAGGCTGCGCGACACGTGCCAGCTTGGCCGCCGGCACCTGGAACTGCGTATCGACCATGCCCAGCGGCTTGAAGACGCGATCCGACAGCGCCTCGCCCAGCTTCTTGCCGTCGACCACCTCGATCAGGCGCCCCAGCACGTCGGTCGAAACGCCGTACTCCCAGCGCGCACCGGGCGAGAACTTGAGCGCCAGCGTGGAGAGCGTCGTGACGAACTCCTCGTTGCTCATCGAGCGGTCGCCGAGCTTCGCCTTCACGTAGGACTGGTTGACCAGCGACGTGCCGCGGCTGCCGTAGGTGAGGCCCGACGTGTGACGCAGCAGATCCTGCACCGTCATCGGCCGGTCGGGATCGGAAAGCTGCATGACCGGACGGCCGTCGTTGCCGAGCTTCTCATGAGCCACCTTCATCTTGCCCATCTCGGGCAGAAAGCGTGACACCGGATCGCTCACCTGCAGCTTGCCCTCCTCGACCATCTGCATGATGGCCACGCTCACGATCGGCTTGGTCATGGAATAGATGCGGAAGATCGCGTCGGGCTTCATGGCGTCGCCCTGCGCGGTATCGCGCTTGCCGAGCGTCGAGACCCACGCGACCTTGCCGCGCCGCGCCACCAGCATCACCGCGCCGGGCACCAGCCCGTCGTCGACATGCTTCTGCGTCACCATCTCGATGCGCTTGAGTTGCGCCGACGACAGCCCGACATCCTCGGGCTTGGCCGCCATCGGGAGCACGCTGCCCTCGGCGTGCGCCTGCATCGAGATCGTGACTGCCAATCCTGCCGCGACGACGAGCTTCTTCATGGCGCTTCTCCCGATTCGTTATGCCCGGACTATACGCCCTTCGAGCAGGGACCGCTCGCGCTGGAAAAGCTCGACCACCGCGTCCATCACAGCCCGCACGCGGGGCAGGGCACGCAGGTCGCGATGGACCAGCAGCCACTGGTCGGCGAAGACCTCCGGGATGACGCCGCCCACGCGCTTCAGCGCCGGGTCGGGGTCACCGAGATGGCAGGGCAGCACAGCGAGGCCGCCACCGCTACGCGTCGCCTCGTGCAGGACAAGCCAGTTGTTGCCGCGAATCTCGGGCCGGCGTCCGCCGCGATAGTCCTGCATCCAGCGCTGTCCCGGCATGCGGAGATGATCGTCGTCGAAGCCGATCCACGGCAGCACGGCCAGCGCCGCGGGGGTGGCCCGCTTCACCTGGAAATCGCGCGCGGCATAGATCGCATAGGCGGCGCGTCCCAGCTTGCGCGCGACGATCCCGCCGAGCTCGGGCACCTGCTCGCGGATCAGGAGATCGGCTTCGCGCTTCGACAGGTTGGCGGGCGTGTGGCTCGTGGCCACCTCGAACTCGATCTGCGGCAGCTTGCGCCTGAGGTCCGCCGAAAAACGCGCGATCAGCGCGGCCGTCGCCTCCTCCGCCGACAGCCGCACGGTGCCGCTCACCGTGTCGCTGAGGCCGGCGCTGCGGCGGTGGATCGAATGGGCGGCCTTCTCCATCGCTTCGGTGTCGGCCAGCAGCTCCTCCCCGACGCTCGTCGGCACGAAGCGGTCGGGCAGCCGATCGAACAGCCGCGCGCCGATCTGCCGCTCCAGCGCGTGCACGCGGCGCGCCACGGTGGGATGGCTGACGTCCAGCGTCTTGGCGGCCTTGGTGAGGGTGCCGCCACGCGCCAGGGCCAGGAATACGCGGAGATCGTCCCAGTTGGGGTCCATGTACAAAATTGTACAATGGCTTTTCCCTTTTGTGGACTGACGAATGTGGATGTTCGGCCTAGCATCTCATCATGCACATCGAACCCCGTCTGCTCGTCTTCACCCGCGGCGTCCGTCTCCGGATCGCCGCCACCGTCGCCGTCGGCCTCGTGGGCGTTGGCCTCGGCATCGCCCGCCTCGGCCTGCTGGGCTGGCTGATCGGCCAAGTCTTCGTCGGACGGCCGCTCGGGGAGCTGGTGACGCCGATCCTGCTGATCGCGGTGATCATGGTGCTGCGGGGCGCCGCCGAACACTGGCGCGCCGTGCTGGCGCACGAGACCGCCGCGCGCGTCCAGAAGGCGCTGCGGCGTACGCTCTACGACAAGGTGGCCTCCCTCGGGCCCGGCACGGTCGGCCGCCAGCGCTCGGGCGGGCTGACGCTCTCGATGATCGACGGCGTCGAGCAACTCGAGACCTATTTCGGCCAGTTCCTGCCGCAGTTCATGATCGCGCTGCTGACGCCGGTGCTGATCTTCGGCGTGATCTCCTTCATCGACCTGCCGGTGGCGCTGGTGATGCTGGGTTTCGCGCTGGTCGCGCTGTTCGCACCGGCGCTCTGGCACAAATGGGACGTGCGCGCCTCGA
>CAYRBQ010000218.1:0-6546 GCA_964422305.1 uncultured Reyranella sp.
GCCGCAGAACGCCGCGGGCTGACGGATCGAGCCGCCGGTGTCGGTGCCGGTGCTGCCCGGCACCATGTAGGCGGCGACGGCCGCCGCCGAACCGCCGGACGATCCGCCCGGCACCAGCTTGCGGTTGTCGCCGCGGCGCTTCCACGGGTTCTCGACGCCGCCGAAGTGGCTGGTCATGTTCGACGAGCCCATGGCGAACTCGTCGAGGTTGGTCTTGCCGACCATCACCGCGCCCGACTTCCAGAGGTTGGTCGTGACGGTGCTCTCGTATTGGGGCACGAACCCTTCGAGGATGTGGCTCGCCGCCGTCGTCTGCACGCCCTCGGTGCAGAAGAGATCCTTGATGGCGAGCGGCACACCTTCCAGCAGGCCCGCCTCACCTTTGGCACGACGTGCATCGGAGGCCTTGGCCATCTCGCGGGCCTTCTCAGGCGTCTCGGTGATGAAGGCGTTGAGCGCTCGATGCTCGTCGAGCTTCTTCAGGTGCGCCTCGGCCACCTCAACGGCACTCGCCTCTTTCTTCGCAAGGGCCGCGACGAGCTGGGCGACGGTGAGATCGGTGAGAGCGGCCATGATCTACTCCACCACCTTCGGGACAGTGAAGAAGCCACCGGCGTTCTTGTCGCTCTGGTCGACGTACACCGCACCGCCCGGCGCGTTGGCAAGCACCTTCGCAGCGACGCCACCGTCGGTGACCTTGTCGGCGCGCATCGGCAGTGTCACGTCGGAGACCGACGACAGCGGCTCGACGTTCCTGGTATCGACCTCATTCAGTTGCTCGATCCAGGCAAGAATGCCCGAGAGCTCGCCAGCGAGCGGCGCCAGCTCCTCCTCGGGAACCTTGAGACGGGCGAGCCGCGCGATGCGCGCCACCGTGTCCTTGTCGAGCGGCATAGCAACACTCCGGAAGCGTATTCGGCGCGGTTGGTAGCCGTTTTGCCCGGCACGGGCAACCTGACTAGGATGCCGCCTTGGCCTCATTCTCGGCAACGCGGCGGGCAGCCACCGCCTCGACCGCGCTGCGCACCTCCGGCCGGCGGGCGAGGATCTTGTCGAAGTCTCTCTTGTAGAGCACCAGCAGGTGGCAGTAGCCGTTGGCCACGACGTCGGCATTGCGCGGCTGGGAGGTGAGAAGGCCCATCTCGCCGAAGAAGTCGCCCTCCTTCAAGGTGACCAGGATGGTGCGGATGTGGACGGTCACCTCGCCCGCCGCCACGAAATACATCGCGTCAGACGGACCGCCGACCTTGACGATCTTCTCGCCCGGCAGGGCGACCAGCGCACGCAGCCGCTTGCCGACCTCGACGATCGCCTCCCTGTCGAGCGAGGCGAACAGCGACACCCGTCCGATCATCGCCTGCAACTCGAGGCCGAGGTCGAGCGGCGGACGCCTGCTCACCGCGCCGCGCCGCTCGGCGAGCTGCTCGATGAGGTCATTGTAGACCTCGCGGCTAATGATGCCCTCGCGCAAGCGGCGGACGTATTCCGCGGATTCGAACCGGATCGCGGCACGCTCGAGCTGGCGCTGCTGAACCGACTCGGCATAGCCGGGATACTGCAGCGACAGCGCACGCAGCGCCCCATCGACGGCCGACTGGCGGCCCGAGATCACCTGGGCGAGACTATCCTCCGCGTCGTTGCCGAGCAGGTCGGCCACAGAGTTGGTGTTGAACGACGCAAGCTCGCTGAGCACACTCGCCGACACCATGAGTATCTCGAAGCGATCGGCCAACCGCTCTGTCAGCATGCGCTCAAATCCGAGTCGGCGCTGCAGCCAGAGCGCCGCGCGGAAGCCGAGATCGGGACGGGATATCTCCTCGACCCACTCCTCGTAGCCAGTCACGCCCTTGTCGCGCACGGTGTCGATCAACCGGTCGGCGCGGGCCGCCAGCACCGCCACCATGCGGCGCGACAGGATCTGCTGCTCGAACAGCTCGAGGTAGAGTTCCTTCTCCCGGGTGCACAGCGTCACCAGGCCGATCTTGACCCTCTCGTCGATGTCCAGAGCGAGTTCCGGCGGTACGGGCTCGACACTTGCCTCACCGGCCGACGCCGGATCGACATCGATTCCTCCGGTGCGCTCGTTGTGCTGTCGGATGATTTGCTTGAGGTGCCGGTCGACGTTGACGCGGGAGAGTGCAAGCACACGGTCGCGCAACGCGAGCTCCAGACGGCTGAGCTTGTCGAGGCCCAGAAAATGCATGACCAGGCCCAGCGTCGTGGCGTTCACGAACAGCGTGAAGAGCACGAACAGCACCGCCGAGATGGCGATGAAATCCCGCACTTCCTCCGGAAGCTTCTGATTGCCCGCCGCCACCATGGCGAGAACGATCGTGACCGCACCGCGCAGGCCGCCCCAGACGAGGATCGCCTTGTAGCGGCTGTTGACCGGCTGGACGAGCTTGAAGGTCTCGAGCACCGGCAGCATACCGAACACGACGAGGGCGCGAGCAGAGAACGCGCCTATGGCGACGGCCGCGACACCCCCGACATAGAGCCAGCTGATCTTGAGCAGCACGTCGGCGGCCAGCATCGAGGCCAGCACGAAGATCAGGCAGTTCGCCCAGAACTCGAGCTGTGCCCAAATCTGGCGCAGCGCCGACCATTGCCGCGGATGCAGATGGGTCGGCCCATAGGCAGCGACGGTGAGAGCCGCCATCACGACGGCAACGACTCCGGAGACATGCAGGTATCGATCGGCAAAGATGAAGCAGAGGTAGCTGAGGCTCACCGTCACCGAGGCGATCGCGGCGTCCGACTCACCGAGTCGCGACAGGATCATCATAGCCACGCGCGCCATGATGAAGCCCAGCGCCAAGCCGCCGATGAACTCGCGCAGGAAGACACCGATCGCCGACGTCGGATCGCCGGGCATGGCAGCGGACGGATCGGCGGACGCACGGGCGACGAGGATGCCCATGAAGAGGCCGAAAGCAGCGATGGCGACCGCGTCGTTCAACAGCGACTCGCCCTCCGCCAGGATCGACAGGCGCTTGGGCGCACCAACGTCGCGGAAGATGCCGATCACCGCCGCCGGGTCGGTGGTGGAGACGACGGCGCCCAGCAGCAGGCAGACCACGATGTCGATGCCCGTCGCGAGGTGCACCACCCCGGCCACGCAGGCAATGCAGACCAGCACCGCGACAATGGCGAGCAGCAGGACGGCGTGGATCTCGTCCATGAGGCGCCGCACGTCGATCGTAAGGCCCGCCGTGAACAGCAGCGGCGGAAGGAAAAGCGGCAGGAAGAACTCCGTCCCAACCTCGAGCTTGTCGAGGCCGACGAAGGCGTCGCCCAACACACCGAGCTTGATGTCGCCGCTGACGATCCACGACCCGACGAAGCCCAGGCCCATGCCGGCGATGGCCAGCAGCACCGTGTGCGGCAGGCGGAATCGCTCGGCGAGAGGCACGAGGATGCTGACCACCGTCAGCACCATCGCGATCGCCAGCAGGGCATAAAGCGTGTCGGTCACCTGACGAAGCGCCTTTTCGTTGGAGGTCCTGTCGACCCGGTCCGTTGCACGCCTTATAACCTCGACGATGGCCCGCTTGGCAGTCCTGATTCACGGCATGTGGGGAACATCGGACGTCTGGCGAAACTGGCGCCCGTTCCTGGAATCCCGCGGCTGGCAAACGCTGGCGCCATCGCTGCGCCATCACGAGGCACCTCCCGACGCTCCACCGGCGGGCCTCGGCGCGACCAGCCTTAACGACTACGTGGCCGACCTCGAGGCGACCATCCAGCGCCTGCCCGAGAAGCCTGTCGTGATCGGACACTCGATGGGCGGACTGATCGCACTCCGGCTTTGCGCCAAGGGACTCGCAAAGGCCGGTGTGCTTCTCACTCCCGCTCCGCCCTCCAGCGTCGTGGCGATCCGGCCATCGAACCTGCTTGCCTTCGCACGCATCCAGCTCGGCTGGGCATGGTGGCGCAAACCGCACCGCGCCACGCTCGCGGAAGCGCTTTCCCATACCTTCAATACTACCGACCCTGCCGAGGGGACAGCGATCCATGCGGGCTTCGTGCACGAGTCGGGCCGTGCGTTGTTCGAGATCGCCCTGCCCTGGCTCGACGGAGGCAAGGCCGCACACGTCGACCCGCGCACTGTAACCGTGCCCCTGCTGCTCGTCGCCGCAGAAAAGGACAGGCTCGTGCCGCCGGATGTCGTGCGTCGCACGTCACGGTACTTCCAGCACGTCTCGCAGTATGTAGAGCACAGCGGCCAGGGCCACTGGGTGTTGGGCCAGCCGGGTTGGGACAAGATCGCCGACGAGGCCGCCGCCTGGCTCGACAGCAAGACCGCCTGACATGCCGGTCGTCGACTTCCCCGAGCTGAAGGCACTACTTGTGCGTGACGGACGGCTGATGGCGCTCGACGTCGGCAGCAAGACGATCGGCGTCGCGACCTCGGACGTGCTACGAATGCTCGCGACCCCGCTTACGACCGTGAAGCGCGCCAAGCTAGCGGCAGACCTCGCGATCCTGGACGAGCTGGCGCGCAAGCATGAGATCAGGGCGCTGGCGGTCGGCCTGCCGCTCAACATGGACGGCACCGAGGGCCCACGCTGCCAATCGGTTCGCCAGTTCGTCACCAACATCGCCAACCATGCACCGCCGGCGCTCGCCGCACTGCCCGTCGTCATGCAGGACGAGCGCATGAGCACCGCCGCCGTGACGCGCGGCATGATCGACGACTACGACATGAGCCGCTCCAAGCGCGCAGAGCGCGTCGATGCCGCTGCGGCGGCGTGGATCCTCGAGAGCGCCCTCGCTCGCCTGCGCTAGGGGCAAAGTGGCGGCGCAGCCGGGTGCGACGGCGGCTCGGCGTCGAGCGTGCGCAGGAACGACACGAGATCGGCGCTCTGCTCCTTCGAGAGCGCAAGCGGCCGCACCACGGGTACGCCGTCGCTGTGCAGGCGGTCTGGACTGACCTCGGAATAGTGCTTCACGACGTCCTCGAGCGTGAGCACGCTTCCATTGTGCATGTAGGGGCCGCCACGGCCGACCTGGCGCAACCCCGGCACCCGGAACTCGCCGAAGTTCGTGTGCTGTCTCTGGACATGACGAGTGCGCCGCGCACTGGCTCCCGTCGGATCGTCATTGTACTTGCCCAGCAGGTTGAAGGGGCTCACCGCCAGACGGCCAAGCCCGCCGTACCGCCCCGAATCGACTTCGCCGGGCCGCACGAAGAAGGCAATGCCGACGTCGCCGAACTCCCCGCTCGTGAAGCGCGGCCCGAGATGGCAGAGATTGCAGTTGGCGGCCCCGATGAACAGCTTCAGGCCGCGCTGGGCTGCGAGCGGATAGCGGGCCGCGCGCTCACGATCGCCTGCCACCAGCGCGTCGCGGAAATCGTCGAACGGCGTGCGCGGACTGACCAGCGTCGCCTGGAACGCGGCCAGCGCCTTCGCCGTATCGACCAGCAGTTTCTCGTCGTCGTCGCCCGGCTTCCCGCCGAACGCCCTTTCGTAGCCGCAGGTGAGCCGGGCATCGGAGCGCAGGAGCGTCGCGGCCCGTGCCAGGCCACCGTTCATCTCGCGCGGATCGAGCAGCGGCCGGATGCTCTGCGCCCACAGCGAATCGCCTGCGCCGTCCCAGCCGAACCAGTGGAAATACCCGACGTTCCAGAGTGTCGGCGTGCGCCGATCGAGCTCGACCTTGCCCTTTGCCGTGGCGAGTCCGTCACTCCAGTCCCGACTCGCCTGATGGCAGGTCGCGCAGCTCATGCGCCCATCCCCGGACAGCCGGGGGTCGTTGAACAGATGCTCGCCGAGAAGGATGCCTGCCGGCATTCCGGAAACGCGGTTCGAAGGGTCATGCGCGGGCGGTGGCGGCCACGGGCCATGCTGCGCCACGCTCGCGACTTCATCGGACGACCACTCGAGGAGGTGTTGCGCTTGCCCGACACCCGGCCCGCCGACGAGCATCGCGACAAGCAGCAGGAGGCGCATCACTTGAGGATGATGTCGTGCGTCAGGCGCTCGGTTTCCTCGCCTGCACGCACGTCGAAGGTGAGTTCCCAACGCCCAGGCATGTGGAACACCAGGCCCTCGGCGCGATAGCGGCCATCCTGGGCGGCCACGATGCTCGGCCGGTAATTCATGCCGTGCCGGTGCTCCGGCATCTTCGCGTCGACCGCCACCAGCTCGGCGGGCTTGCCGTTCTTGGTGCAGACGTTCAGGACTAGGGCGAACGGCTCGCCGGTCTCGATGCGCAGCGGATCGGAGCGGAAGGCGAGCATGTAGTGGTCGGAGAAGACCACCCAGCCGGTGCCCCTGCCGAGGTCGAGCGGGCAGTCGGCCAGCGCCGGCGATGCAAGAAGAACAGCAAGCAGCGCGGCGACAAATTTCAACGCTGGGCCCCGGCGTGGTTTCCGAACAGTCGGTCGCCGTTCTCGTAGGCGATCTTGCGCGCGACGTCGGGCGGAAGGTCGGCCAGCCACTGGCGCGACCAGCGGGCGTGCTCGATCACATAGTGCCAGCGCTCGGGCGTGAAGGTGTCGGTACCGACGACGAAACGGTCCGGGAATTCCAGGAAGGCCTC
>CAYRBQ010000219.1:0-6537 GCA_964422305.1 uncultured Reyranella sp.
GCTGGAGGAATCGCTGCCGCCGCTCCTAGACCTCGGGCGCAAGGGCTGGGGCGAGTACTGGCAGATCGTGTTCGGCCCGCTGCTCGTCCTGATCGCGCTCTATGCGCGCGGCGGCATCGACTCCCTGTTCGGACGACGTCCATGACCGCGCCGCTGCTGAGCACGGACCGCCTCGTCAAGCGCTATGGCGGCCTCGTCGCCACCGATACGGTCTCGATCGAGGTCATGCCGGGCGAGATACACGCGCTGATCGGCCCCAACGGCGCCGGCAAGACCACGCTGGTCGGCCAGCTCACCGGCAACGTCACGCCCGACTCCGGGACGATCCGATTCGCCGGACAGGACGTGACCCGGCTCAAGACCCACGCCCGCGTCGCGCTGGGCCTCGCGCGTTCGTTCCAGATCACCTCGGTGCTGCGCGAGTTCACCGCGCTCGAGAACGTGGCGCTGGCCGTGCAGGCCCATGCCGGCCACTCCTTCCGCTTCCTGCGCGACGCGCGCTCCGACGAGAGCCTGCGCGGCCCCGCCCGCGCCCGCCTTGAGGAGGTTGGCCTCGGCAGCCGCGCCGGCACGCTCGCTTCCGCCTTGAGCCACGGCGAGCAACGGCAGCTCGAGATCGCCATGGCGCTGGCCGGCGATCCCAAGCTGCTGCTGCTCGACGAACCGATGGCCGGCATGGGGGCGGAGGAGAGCCAGCGCATGATCGGCTTCCTGCGCGCGCTCAAGGGCCGCCGCGCCATGCTGCTGATCGAGCACGACATGGATGCGGTCTTCCAGCTCGCCGACCGCATCACCGTGCTGGTCTATGGCCGGGCCATCGCCAGCGGCACGCCGGCCGAGATCCGCACCAATCCGGATGTGCGCCAAGCCTATCTCGGCGAGGAGACGCCCTGATGATGCTGCGCGTCCGCGAGCTCGAAACCTTCTATGGCAGCAGCCAGGCGCTGTTCGGCATGGAGCTCGGCATCGATGCCGGCGAGGTCGCCACCCTGATGGGCCGCAACGGCATGGGCAAGACCACGACCGTGCACACGATCATGGGCCTGATGCCGGCGCGTCGCGGCGCCGTCGAGTTCGAGGGCCAACGGGTCGACGGACTGCCCTCCTTCCGCATCGCCCGGCTCGGCCTCGGCTTGGTGCCGGAGGGAAGGCAGATCTTCCCCAACCTCTCGGTGCGCGAGAACCTGATCGCCGCCGGCGCCAACCGCACCAACCGGCCGAGTCCGTGGACCATCGAGCGCGTCTACGAATTCTTCCCCCGGCTCGCCGAGCGCCAGCGCAACATGGGCAACCAGCTCTCGGGCGGCGAGCAGCAGATGCTGGCGATCGGCCGCGCCCTGATGACCAATCCCAAGCTGCTGATCCTCGACGAGGCGACCGAGGGACTAGCGCCTTTGATCCGGCAGGAGATCTGGGACTGCCTCGGCCGGCTGAAGCGCGAGGGCCAGGCGATCCTGGTGATCGACAAGAACATCGCCCAGCTCCTGCCGCTGGCCGACCGCCATCACATCGTCGAGAAGGGCCGAGTCGTCTGGACCGGTTCATCCACGGCCCTCGCGGGCGACAAGGACCTGCAGCACAGGTATCTTGGCGTCTGATCCCGCCCGGAGTTGCCGATGCGTCTGTCTGCCCTGCTCACCTCGCTCGTCCTCGCGACCGGTCCGGCCTTCGCGCAGGGTCAGGTGAACGTCTACAACTGGTCCGATTACATCGCCGAGGACCAGCTCAAGGACTTCACCAAGGACACCGGCGTCAAGGTCAACTACACGACCTACGATTCCAACGAGATCCTCGACGCCAAGCTGCGTACCGGCCGCTCGGGCTACGACATCGTCGTGCCGACCGCCTCGCCGTTCTTCGTGCGCCAGCTCCAGGCCAACATCTTCCTTCCGCTCGACAGGTCGAAGCTCAAGAACTGGAAGAACCTCGATCCCGAGATCATGGCGGCGCTCGCCAGGTACGATCCGGACAACAAGCACGGCGTGCCGTGGATGTGGGGCACCACGGGCATCGGCTACAACGTGGCCGAGATCAGGAAGCGCATGCCGGATGCCCCCGTCGATTCGCTGCGCATGATCTTCGATCCCGCGGTCGTCTCGAAGTTCCAGGATTGCGGCGTCATGCTGCTCGACAGCGCCACCGACGTGCTGCCGGCGGCGCTGAAATATCTCGGCCTCGATCCCGACTCCAAGAACATGGCCGACCTCACCAGGGCGGCCGACGTCGTGAAGGCGATCCGGCCGTTCGTCCGCAAGTTCCATTCGTCGGAGTACATCAACGCGCTGGCCGGCGGGAACATCTGCCTCGCCTTCGGCTTCTCGGGCGACATCTTCCAGGCGCGCGACCGTGGCGCCAAGGCCGCCGACAAGGTCGAGATCGCCTATGCGATCCCCAGGGAAGGCTCGCTGCTCTGGATCGACGTCGCGGGCATCCCCAAGGACGCGCCCAACGTCGCCAACGCCTACCGCTTCCTCGACTTCATGCTGGAGCCCAAGGTCGCCGCCGCGTCGAGCGAGCTCACGGGCTACGCCAACGGCAACAAGGCGGCCTTCGCGCTGCTGCCGAAAGACATCTCTGGCAACCCGCTGATCTATCCGCCGGCCGACGTGCGCGCCAAGTTCTACACCATCACCGCCGGCAATGCCGAGCAGCTCCGCGAGCGCACGCGGCTCTGGACCGCCGTGAAGACGGGCCGCTGAGTTGAACGATCCGATCGTCAGGATCGAGGGTCTCACCAAGCGCTTCGGCCCGGTCGTCGCCGTCGGCGGCGTCGATCTCGAGATCCGGCGCGGCGAGCTGTTCGCGCTGCTGGGCGGCTCGGGCTGCGGCAAGACCACGCTGCTCCGCATGCTGGCGGGCTTCGAGACGCCCGATGCGGGCCGCCTGTTCATCGACGGCCAGGACATGGTCGGCGTGCCGCCCTATGCGCGGCCGGTGAACATGATGTTCCAGTCCTACGCCCTCTTCCCGCACATGGATGTGGCCGCGAACGTCGGCTACGGACTGCGCCGGGACGGGGTGCCGAAGCCCGAGATCGCGGATCGCGTCGCCAGGATCCTTGCCCAGGTCCATCTGTCCGACTTCGTGGGCCGCCGCCCCTCGCAGCTCTCGGGTGGCCAGCGCCAACGCGTGGCGCTGGCGCGCGCTCTGGTGAAGCGGCCCAAGCTGCTGCTGCTCGACGAGCCGCTGGCCGCGCTCGACCGCAAGCTGCGCGAAGGCACGCGCTTCGAGCTGGTGCGGCTGCAGGAGGAGCTCGGCCTCACCTTCGTGATGGTGACGCACGACCAGGAGGAGGCGATGTCGATGGCGAGCCGCATCGCCGTCATGAACGCCGGCCGCATCGTCCAGGTCGGCACGCCGCCTGAGATCTACGAGCGCCCCACCACGCGCTTCGTCGCGGACTTCATCGGCATCGCCAACATCTTCGAGCGCGACGGGCGCTGGATCGTGCTGCGGCCCGAGAAGATCGCCCTGTCGGCCGACCACCCGGCCACCACGCACGCCGTCCAGGGCAACGTCATCGACGTGGCCTACGAGGGCGACCGCTCGCTGCTGCGGGTCGCCGTCGGCGACAGGGTGATGACCGTGTCGGCGGTACCCGACCCGTCGCATCGCCGCGGGCAGCCAGTGTGGCTCGGCTGGGCGGGCGACGCCGAGCACGTGCTGGCGCCATGAGAGCCGTCATCGGGCTTCCCTTCCTGTGGCTCGGCGTCTTCTTCGCCCTGCCCTTCCTGCTGGTCCTCGTCATCGCGCTCGGCACCAACAATCCCGATGCCGTGCCGCCGGTCGAGCTGGGCTTCAGCCTCAGGAACTTCGCGCTGCTGTTCAGCGACGATCTCTACCTCGCGGCCTGGCTCTCCTCGATCCGCATCGCCGCGACCTCGACCCTGGTCGCGCTGCTGCTGGGCTATCCCATGGCCTACGCCATCGCGCGCGCCGCACCCAACCGGCGGCCGCTGCTGCTGATGCTGGTCGTGCTGCCCTTCTGGACGTCGTTCCTGATCCGCATCTACGCCTGGATGGGCCTGCTCGCCGGCAACGGCACGATCGACCGATTGCTTCGCTGGACCGGCATCGCCGACACTCCCGGCACCATCCTGGGCACCGAATGGGCCGTTCATCTCGGCATCGTCTACGCCTACCTGCCGTTCATGGTGCTGCCGCTCTACGCCACCCTCGAGAAGCTGGACATGAGCCTGCTCGAGGCCGCCTCCGATCTCGGCGCGCGGCCGTGGCAGGCCTTCCTCACCGTCACGCTTCCCTTGTCGTTCCCTGGCATCGTCGCGGGTTGCCTGCTGGTGTTCATCCCGTCGGTCGGCGAGTTCGTGATCCCCGACCTGCTGGGCGGCACCGACACGCTGATGATCGGCAAGGTCCTGTGGGACGAGTTCTTCACCAACGCCGACTGGCCGCTCGCCTCGGCCGTCGCGGTCTGCCTGCTCGTGCTGCTGGTCGTGCCCATCGCGATCTTCCAGCGCCAGCAGGCGAAGAGCCTGGAGCGGCAATGATCGGCCGCGCCCGCTTCGCCTTCGGCGTGCTGGCCTTCGGCTACGCCTTCCTCTACCTGCCGATCGCGCTGGTGATCGTCTACTCGTTCAACGAGTCGCGCCTCGTCACGGTCTGGTCCGGTTTCTCCTTCAAGTGGTGGCAGGCGCTGTTCGCCAACGAGGCGATGCTCTCCGCCGCCTGGCTGTCGCTGCGCATCGCGTTCGTAAGCGCGACCATCGCCGCCGCCATCGGCCTGGCGGCGGGCTATGCGCTGGTCCGCGCGCGGCGCTTCCCCGGTCGCACCCTGTTCGGCAGCCTCGTCGTGGCGCCCATGGTGATGCCCGAGGTCGTCATGGGCATCTCCATGCTGCTGCTGTTCGTGGGATCGGAGCGGCTGATGGGCGGGCCGGACCGCGGCTTCCTCACCATCGCGGTCGCGCACATCACCTTCTCCATCGCCTTCGTGGCCATCGTGGTGCAGGCACGCCTCTCCGACTTCGACCGCAGCCTCGAGGAGGCGGCGATGGATCTCGGCGCGACGCCCTGGGTGACGTTCCGCACCATCACCCTGCCGCTGCTCCTGCCCGCCGTCGGTTCGGGATGGCTGCTCGCCTTCACGCTGTCGCTCGACGATCTGATCCTGACCCAGTTCGTGGCCGGCGCGCAGTCGCAGACGCTGCCGATGCGCGTGTATTCCAGCGTGCGGCTGGGCGTCGATCCGCAGATCAACGTTCTCGCCACCATCGTCGTCTGCGTGGCGGCCTGTGCATTGATGCTGTCCGGCTGGCTGACGCGCAGGAAAGTTTGAGCTAAGAATCCTCCAGTTGGGAGGAAAATATGCCGAAAAAGGGAACATTCAGGGCGTCGCGGCGTAACGTGCTGAAGGGGGTCGGAATGGCCACGATCGGTGCTTCGCTTCCGCCGGTAGGTTCGGCGCTTGCGCAAGGCGCGCCCGCCGCCAAGGGCCCCAAGCTCCTCGAGATGGACGGCAAGGCCAAGCTCGCCGTGCTGGGCGACAAGCCGCTGGTCGCCGAGACGCCGGCCGAGCTGATGGACGACGACGTCACGCCCATCGACAAGTTCTTCATCCGCAACAACGGCCTGGTGCCCGACGCGCCGGCCGACGCCAAGGCCTGGAAGATCAAGATCGACGGCGAGGTCGACAAGCCCATGGAGATCACCTTGGGCGATCTCATGAGCCGCTTCCCCAACGTCTCCTACAAGATGATGCTGGAGTGCGGCGGCAACGGCCGCTCGTTCTTCTCGCCCGAGGCGCGCGGCAACCAGTGGACCAACGGCGGTGCGGGCTGCGCCGAATGGACCGGGGTGCGGCTGGCCGACGTGCTGAAGGCCGCCGGCGTCAAGCCGAGCGCGGTCTACACCGGCCACTACGGCGCCGACCCGCATCTCAGCGGCGACGCCACCAAGCCCTCGATCTCGCGCGGCGTGCCGATCGCCAAGGCGATGGAGCCGCACACGCTGATCGTCTTCAAGATGAACGGCAAGGACCTGCCGCTGATCCACGGCGGGCCGGTGCGCCTGATCGTGCCCGGCTGGGCCGGTTCGACCTCGACCAAGTGGCTGACCCGCATCTGGGTGCGCGACAAGGAGCATGACGGTCCCGGCATGGGCGGCTTCTCCTACCGTCTCGCCAAGAGCCCCATCGTTCCCGGCAGCAAGGGGGACGAGAAGGACACGGTGATCCTGGAGGCGATGCCGGTCCGCTCGGTCATCACCTTCCCGGCCGACGGCAGCCGCCTCGCCGCCGGCACGAAGAAGCTCGACCTGCGCGGCCACGCCTGGGCGGGCGAGAGCGAGATCAAGACCGTCGACATCTCGACCGACTACGGCGTCACCTGGAAGCCGGCGAAGGTCGATGCGCCGCCCAACAAATATGCCTGGCAGCGCTTCACCGCGTCGGTGGACCTGCCGTCGGCCGGCTACTTCGAGGTCTGGGCCAAGGCCACCGACAGCAAGGGCGTCACTCAGCCCTTCGTCGCCGGCAACTGGAACCCGCAGGGCTATGGCGCCAATCCGATCAACCGCATC
>CAYRBQ010000220.1:0-6503 GCA_964422305.1 uncultured Reyranella sp.
CATTCAGGACAACATCGACCCGCTGGTGACCTCGGTCTCGGCCTGCGTCATCGCCGTCACCGTGGGCGCGCTGATCGTGCTCGATCGCGCCTACGGCTTGGAGCGCCTGCTGGTCGGGCGAGGGGCCGGCCATGGCCGCTAGAGTTGGGGCCGCTGAGTACGATGTCGCGGTCGTCGGCGGCGGGCTGGTCGGCGTCGCCACCGCCTGGGGCCTGGCGCGCGAAGGCTGCCGCGTCGTCGTGCTCGACGAGGGTGACCGCGCCGTGCGCGCGAGCCGCGGCAACTTCGCGCTCGTGTGGGTCCAGAGCAAAGGATTGGGCCTCGCGCCGTATGCCGGCTGGACGATCCGCTCCTCCGACGCCTGGGGCGGCTTCTCCGACCTCCTGAAACAGGAGACCGGCCTCGACGTCTGCTTCCAGCGTCCCGGCGGCTTTCATCTCTGCCTGTCGGAGAAGGAGCTGGAGGCGCGCGCCAACGTCCTGAAGCGGCTGCACAACCAGCCCGGTATCGTCGACTACGAGACCGAGATCCTGGACCACGACCAGGTGAAGAAGATGCTGCCCGACATCGGCCGCGAGGTCGTGGGCGGCAGTTTCTGCCCGCTCGACGGGCACGTGAACTCGCTGCGCCTGTTCCGCACCCTGCACATCGCGATCAACGCGCGCGGCGTCACCTATCTCCCGAGCCACCGGGTCGAGAACATCACGCGCGAAGGCGGCGTGTTCCGGTTGACGACCGAGCACGGCGTGATCGGCGCGGGCAAGGTGGCGCTGGCCGCCGGTAACGCCAACATGCGGCTCGCCCCCATGGTCGGGCTGGAGGCGCCGATGAGGCCCGAGCGCGGCCAGATCGTCGTCACCGAGCGGCTGCGGCCCTTCATGAACCATCCCGTCGTCACGCTCCGCCAGACCGACGAAGGCACGGTGATGATCGGCGATTCCAAGGAGGAGAGCGTCGACCCGGCAGGCCTCACGGTCGGCGTCAGCGCCACCGAGGCCGAGCGCGCCGTGCGGCAGTTCCCGCTGCTCGCCAACGTGAACGTGGTGCGCACCTGGAGCGCGATCCGTGTGATGACCCAGGACGGCTTCCCGATCTACGACGAGTCCGAAACACATCCCGGCGCCTTCACGGTCTGCTGCCATTCCGGCGTGACGCTCGCCGCCAACCATGCGCTCACCATCGCACCGATGATCGCGCGCGGATCGCTCGACAAGTCGCTCGTCGCTCCCTTCAGTGCCCGGAGGTTTCATGTTCAAGAGGCTGGCTGACGCGGGCGGCGCCGTCGCGATCACGGTCGACGGCAAACCGGTCGCGGCGCGGGCAGGGGACACGGTCGCCGCGGCGCTGATCGCCGCCGGCATCGACCGTTGCCGCACCACGCCCGTCACCGGCGCGCCGCGGGCGCCCTATTGCCTGATGGGCGTGTGCTTCGAGTGCCTGGTCACGGTCGACGGCGTCGGCAGCCGGCAGGGCTGCCTGGTGCCGGTGCGCGAGGGCATGAAGGTCGAGACGCAGCTCGGCCGCCGGGAGGCCGGCCGATGACCGCGGCGTCCGATCTCGCCTCGTCCTACGACCTCGTCATCATCGGTGGCGGTCCCGCGGGTCTCGCGGCAGCGGCGCTCGCCGCTCGCGCCGGCGTTTCCACTGTGTTGTTCGACGAGAATCCCGGCGTCGGCGGCCAGATCTACCGCGCCATCACCTCCACGCCGGTCAGGGACCGTGCGATCCTGGGCGAAGACTATTGGGACGGCGCCGCGCTCGCGGCCGATGCCAAGGCGAGCGGCGCGCTGATCGTGAACGGCGCCACCGTATGGAGCCTAGATCGCGAGAAGATCGTCGGCGTCTCGGTGGGCGGCAAGGCACGTATGATCGCGGCGAAGCGGGTGATCATCGCCACCGGCTCGCAGGAGCGGCCGTTCCCGATCCCGGGCTGGACCCTGCCGGGTGTGATGACGGCCGGCGGCGCGCAGACCGCGCTCAAGGCGCAGGGGCTGGTCGCCCAGGGCCGCACCGTGATGGCGGGCAGCGGGCCGTTGCTCTGGCTGCTGGCGGCGCAGACCCTGCGCGCCGGCGGGAAGATCGATGCCATCCTCGACACCACGCCGCGGCGCAACTGGGCGATGGCGATGTTCCATCTGCCCGACTTCATGCTGTCGCCGTACTTCGCCAAGGGCCTGTCGCTGCTGCGCGAGGTCCGGGCGAAGGTGCCGGTGCATCGCGCCGACAAGATCGAGGCGGTGGGCAAGGACAAGCTCACCGAAGTGGTCTTCGCCAACGGCAGCGTCGAGCGCCGCCTGCCGGCCGACCTGCTGCTGCTGCACCAGGGCGTGGTGCCCAACGTGAACCTCGCCAACGCCGCGGGCGTCGCGCACACCTGGAACGATCGCCAGCTCTGCTTCGTGCCCGTCCTCGACGCCGATTTCGGCAGTTCCGTTCCCGGCATTGCCGTGGCGGGCGACGGCGCGGGTATCGCGGGCGGCACGGCCGCCGCCGAGCGCGGCCGTATCGCCGCCATCGCCGCCGTGCGCGCGCTCAAGGCCGAGGCGTCGCTGCCCGACACGCAGGCGATCCGCCAGAAGCTGCAGCGCGAGGAGATGGGCCGCGCCTTCCTCGACTGGCTCAACCGTCCCGCCGAGCGGTTCCGGCAGCCCGAGGGCGAGACGCTCGCCTGCCGCTGCGAGGAAGTGACCGCGAAGCAGGTGCGCGAGACCGCGCGCATGGGCTGCGAGGGGCCCAACCAGATGAAGGCGTTCCTGCGCTGCGGCATGGGCCCGTGCCAGGGCCGGCTGTGCGGCCTCACCGTCACGGAGCTGATCGCCGCCGAGCGCGGCACGACGCCCGAGCAGGTCGGCTACTACCGCCTGCGCCCGCCGGTGAAGCCGATCACCCTGGCCGAGCTCGCCTCGCTGCCGATCAGCGAGGCCGAGCGCAAGGCGGTGGAGCGCTAGGGTGGCGCGCACCGCCGATGTGGTGATCATCGGCGGCGGCCTGCACGGCTGCTCGACCGCGCTGCATCTCGCGCTGCGCGGGCTGAAGCCGATCCTGATCGAGAAGGACTATGCCGGCCGCCACGCCTCGGGCGTCAATGCCGGCGGCGTGCGCCAGCTCGCGCGCGACCTCGCCGAGATCCCGCTCTCCATCGCCTCGATGGACATCTGGGAACGGATCGAGGAGCTGGTCGGCGACGATTGCGGCTTCGAGAGCCACGGCACGGTGCTGGTGGCCGAAAGCGACGAGGAGCTGGCGGGCTTCAAGGCGCGGGTCGACGATCTGCGTCTCAAGGGCTTCGCCCACGAGGAGATGATCGACCGCGCCGAGCTGAAGCGGCTGGTGCCCGCCGTCTCCAACTATTGTCCCGGCGGCGTGGTTTCGCGCCGCGATGGTGCCGCCGACCCGTTCATCACCACGCAGGCCTTCCGTCGCCGCGCCGTGGAGCTCGGCGCCGAGATCGTCGAGGGTGTGACCGTAACGGGCCTCAGGCGCGCCGACGCCAACTGGCGGGTCGAGACGAGCGACGGCGCCTTCGAGGCGCCCAAGGTCGTGAACGCCGCCGGCGCCTGGGCCGACCGGATCGCCGCCCTGCTGGGCGAGCCGGTGCCGCTCAAGGTCGTCGCGCCGATGCTGATGGTGACCAGCCGGCTCGCGCCCTTCATCCAGCCCGTCGTGATCCTGCGCGGCCGCAAGCTCTCCTTCAAGCAGCGCGCCAACGGCACCGTGGTGATCGGCGGCGGCCATCTCGCCACGCCCCATCGCGACAGCAACGAGACGGTGATCGACTGGGAGAAGCTCGCGATCAGCGCGCGCACCGTGTGGGAGCTGTTCCCCGCCATGCACGAGGCCACCATCGTGCGCGCCTGGGCAGGCATCGAGGCCTACATGCCCGACGGCATCCCCGTGGTCGGCCGCAGCTCGACCTCGGAGGGCGTGTTCCACCAGTTCGGCTTCTCGACCCACGGCTTCCAGCTCGGGCCGGCGACGGGCGCGGTGATGGCGGAGCTGGTGGCGACCGGCTCGACCAACACGCCGATCGACGGCCTCGGGATCGAGCGCTTCCGCTAGAGGCTGCGCCAGTCGTAGCCCAGCCGCGGGAAGTGCACCGTGACGTCGCCGATCTCGGGGTCCTGGCGCAGCAGCGCGATCTCGTCGGTGTCGATGTAGGTCACCTGGCCTTCGACCCAGTCCCTGGCATTGTCGTTGGGCCGCACGCGGGCGCTCTGGCCGGGCATCGGGTCGCCCTCCTGCGGGCTCGACGGGCGGGGGGTGGCGGGCGCGGCGTGACGCGCGACGGCGAGCGCCTCGTCGGCGGTGATGTCGGTGCGGACGCCGTGGCCGATGCGCGCCATGCGATCGCGCCAGGCGAGCAGGCGCGGATAGGCCGCGAGCTCCTGGCGGCAATCGATGTGCCGGCCGCGGAAGAACCAGACGACGTGATAGGTCGCGAAGTCGGCGATGCAGAGCGTGTCGCCCAACAGATAGTCGCGGCCGTCGGCCAGCATCCCGGCGATCCAGCGGACCTGCGGTCGCACGAGGTGCAGGTTGCGGGTCGCGGCCTTGCGCACCGCCTCGATCGAGGGCTGCGGCAGGCCGTGCACCCTGGCGCGGTCGGCATGCAGGCCTTCAGGCATATGGTCGGCATTGATGCCCGAGACGTAGAGCGCCACCGGCCGCATGAACTGCTGCTCGGCCCACCAGGCGATGGCCTCGGCGGCGCCCGCCGTCCTCTGTGGGAAGAAGGTCGGCGAGGGCACGCGGCGCTCCAGTTCCTTCGCGATCAGCCGCGTGTCGCACCACACGTCCGCACCGTCCTGCAGAACGGGCGTCCGCCGGTAGCCGCCGGTCAGAGGCGTCAGCTTGGGCTTTGGCGCGATCGGCGGGATCTCGACCCCGCGCCAGGCCAGTGCCTTGAACCCCATCATCAGGCGAGCCTTCTCCGCGAAATTGGAGAAATCGTAGTGGTGAAGGATGAGGTTGCTCATGATAATCGGGCCCAATCGGGAGTGAAGAAATGCAAGGTGTCGTCAACATCGAGGATCTGCGCAAGCTCGCCAAGAAGCGCCTGCCCAAGATCGCCTACGATTTCATCGAGGGCGGCACCGACGACGAGGTGGGCCTCGTCACCAACGAGCAGGCCTTCCGCAAGGCGCGCATCGTGCCGCGCTACCTGGTCGACGTTTCGGTGCGCGACCAGTCGACGACGCTGTTCGGCCGCACCTATTCGAGCCCCATCGGCATCGCACCGACCGGCCTCGCGGGCCTGTTCCGCCACGGCGCGGACCTTATGCTCGCGGAAGCCGCGCGCGATGCCAACGTTCCCTTCATCATGTCGGGCTCCAGCACCGGCTCGATCGAGGATCTCGGCAAGCTCGCCCCCGACCACGGCTGGTACCAGCTCTATTCGGCCAAGGATCCGGCCGTCTCCGAGGATCTCATCAAGCGCTCCGCCGATGCGGGCCTCAAGACCCTGGTCTTTACGGTCGATGTGCCCGAGGGCTCGAACCGCGAGCGCAACACTAGGAACGGCTGGGGCCGTCCGCTGAAGCTCACCTGGAAGACCAAGTTCGATGCCCTGATGCATCCGGCCTGGATGATGCAATGGCTGAAGCATGGCACGCCCTACTTCTCCAACTGGGCCAAGTACGCCGGGCCCGACGCGACGGCCGAGAAGGTGGCCGATCTCGTCGCCTACCAGAACCGCGCGCCGATGACCTGGAAGCATGTCGAGCGCTATCGCGAGCTGTGGAAGGGCAACTTCGTGCTGAAAGGGATCATGCATCCCGACGATGCGATCCGCGCGCATGCGCTCGGCGTCGACGGCATCATGGTGTCGAACCACGGTGCACGTCAGCTCGACAACGCGCCGTCGCCGCTCGAGGTGCTGCCGGCGATCCGCGACGCGGTCGGCGACAAGATGACGGTGATGTTCGACGGCGGCATCCGCCGCGGCCTCGACGCCATCATCGCGCTCTGCCTGGGCGCCAGGTTCGTGTTTGTCGGCCGGCCGACGCTCTACGGCGTGACGGCGGGCGGCGTCGAGGGCGCCAAGACCGCGCTCGGCATCTTCCGCCGCGAGATCGACATCAGCATGGCCCAGATCGGCGCCACCAAGATCGCCGACCTCGGCCCGCACTACATGATGTGGCAGGACGAGGAAGACCTGCGTCGAAACCGGCGCTGACCCCCCTTCCGGCGCTTCGCGCCACCTTCCCCCGAAAACGGGGGAAGGAAAGTCTTCTCCTCCCCCGTCGCGGGGGGGCGGCCCCCCCCGCCCCGCCGCGATGGTCGCGCGGCGGCTTCCGCTGCCGCGCGACGGTGCTACCCTGCCGGCATCCGGAGTATCCGCCCGATGCCGAGCGCACGCCTTTCCCGCCGCGGCCTCATCGCCGCCGGGCTTCTGCTGCCCATGCAGCGCCGCGCCGCGGCCGTGGAGGGCGACTACCCGAGCCGCCCGGTCCGGCTGATCGCGCCCTTCCCGCCCGGCGGCGGCGTCGACCTCACCGCGCGCC
>CAYRBQ010000221.1:0-6477 GCA_964422305.1 uncultured Reyranella sp.
GGTACAGTCACCACAACACGCAGATCGATCAGATCGGCCAGCTCGGGTCGCGCCGCATAGACGCCCTCGAGGATCATGACCGGGCTGGGTCCGAGCCTGGTGGGTTGTCCGCAAAGCCGCCCATCGAAGGCCGCCCAGTCGAAGGCCCGCCAGACTGCGTCGCGCCCATTACGCAATGCATCCAGTACCGGGCGCTGCCGCGTCCAGTCGATGCAGGCTGCGGCCCGCAGCTCAGAATCGTCATCGCGAAGCCCGATTCCGCCTGCATAGAAGTCGTCGCCCTCAATGACGGCGGCGTGGAGACGATCTGCCAGCATCCGCGCCAGAGTGGACTTGCCTGCGCCGCTGCGCCCGTCGAGCGCAACGATCATGGGCACAGCCCTGCCGTTCGAGCGACAGGTGATCAAATCTAGAAGGTTCGCAAGATTGCTCGGCATGTCATGCTTGGCCAGACCTCCGCGACCGGCGGTCGGTCCCAAAGAATACAACACGGCGAGATGCGATGCCTCAGCCAACCGTCAGCCGCGCGATGTAGAAGCCGTCGATGCCGCCGCGCTCTGCCCACATCGAGGGCAGGGTGCGCACGTCGCCGGCAGGCGAGGCGGCCTCGGCGAGGCCGGGCAGTTCGGCGGCGTCGACCGGAACGAGCCTGGCGCGCCTTTCGCGCGCCAGCAGGGCATCGATGCGGGCGGGGCCTTCGTCCTCCTGCAGCGAGCAGACGGCGTAAACCAGCGTGCCGCCCGGCTTCAGCAGGTCGAGCGCGTGCAGCAGCAGGCGATCCTGGGCGAGCATGAGGCGCCCGACATCCTCCTCGTCCTTGAGCCAGGCGATATCGGGATGGCGGCGCAAGGTGCCGGTGCCGGAGCAGGGTGCGTCGAGCAGGATCGCGTCGAACCTCTCCGCCGGCGTCCACTTGGCAGCGTCGGCGGTGACCAGCTCGGCCGAGAGCCCGGCGCGCGCGAGGTTTTCGCCGACGCGCACCATGCGGCGGGCGGAGATGTCGACGGCGGTGACCTGGGCGCCGGCGGCACAGAGCTGCATGGTCTTGCCGCCCGGCGCGGCGCAGAGGTCGGCGACGCGCTTGCCGGCGATCTCGCCCAGCAGCCGTGCCGGCAGAGTGGCGGCGGCGTCCTGCACCCACCACGCGCCCTCGGCGAAGCCCGGCAGTTCGGCGATGTGGCCGCCGCCGGTGCGGCGGAGCGTGCCGGTCGGCAGCTTCTCGGCCTCGAGCCGGCCGGCCCAGAAATCGGCGTCGGCGCGCGTCGTGAGGTCGAGCGGCGCCTCGATAAGGTGGGCGGCGGCGATGGCGCGCGTCGCCTCCTCGCCATAGGCCGCCGTCCAGCTCTCCCACAGCCACACGGGCGTGTTGAGCCGCGCCGGATCGCGGTCGCCCAGCAGTGCAGCCCCATCGCGGGCGATGCGCCGCAGCACGGCGTTCACGAGGCCCTTGAGGTGATGGAGGCCGGCGCCCTCGACCAGGCGCACCGAGGTGTCGACGGCGGCATGCGGCGGCGTGCCGAGGAAGAGGAGCTGCGCCGCGCCCAGCCTCAGGACCTGCGCGCCGATGGCGTTGGCGCCCTCCAGCGGCCGCTCGACCAGCGTGTCGAGCACCTCCACGATCTCGCCCAGCCGGCGCAAGGTGGTAGCGAGCAGCAGGCGCACGAAGGCCCTGTCACGAGGATCGAGGGCGGCGAAGCCCGGATGACGGCCGAGCGCGTCGTCGAGCGGCTGGCCCTTGTCGAGGCAGGCGGCCAGCACATCGAGTGCGGTACGGCGGGAAGCGAGAGGGGTGGCGTCCATCGTGCGGCGCTATAGCCGCCGGAAGCGCCGTTGTCATTGCTGGGATCAATCGGCAGTGTGCCCGCCGAAAGGAATTTCTGCATGAAACGAGTGGGATCGTTCCTCGGCGACTGGTGGCGCGTGGCCACGCCGTACTTCCGGTCGGAGGAGTGGCCGCTGGCGCTCCTGCTGCTGGTGGGCGCCGTCGGCCTGACCTTCGGCGCGGTGGGCGCGGAAGTGCTGTTCAACGACTGGAACCGGCGCTTCTACGACGCCCTGCAGAACAAGGACGAGGCGGCCTTCTGGCTGGAGATCAAGACCTTCTGCTGGATCGCCGCGCTGTTCATCGCGATCTACATGTCCCGCGCGATCGTGAGCCCGTACCTGCGGCTGCGCTGGCGCCGCTGGCTGACACGGCGCTACCTCTCCCACTGGTTCGACGACCGCGGCTACTACCGCATCGAGCTCGAGCGCAAGATCGACAACGCCGACCAGCGCATCGCCGAGGACCTGCGCCAGCTCGGCGAGTACACGATGATCCTGTTCCTGGGCTTCCTCCAGGCCGTCGCGACGCTGTTCTCCTTCATCTTCATCCTGTGGACCCTGTCGGGGCCGCTGTCGCTGGCGCCCATCGGCATCGACATCACCATCCCGGGCTACATGGCCGTGGCGGCCATCGCCTACGCCGTCGTGGGCTCGCTGCTGGCCAACGTGGTCGGCCGCCGGCTGATCAGCCTCAACTTCATGAAGCAGCGCTACGAGGCGAACTTCCGCTTCGGCCTGGTGCGCGTGCGCGAGAACGCCGAGGGCATCGCGCTCTATCGCGGCGAGCAGCGCGAGGCGCACGAGCTCAACATGCGGTTCGCCGACGTGTTCGCCAACGGCTGGCGCGTTCTGTTCACCGAGGCGCAGCTCATGCTCTACACGGTGAGCTACAACCAGCTCGCCATCATCTTCCCGTTCCTCGTGACGGCGCCGCGCTTCTTCGCCGGCGCGATCACGCTCGGCATCATGATGCAGACCGCGTCGGCGTTCGGGCAGGTGCAGACGGCGCTGTCGTTCTTCGTCACCAACTACACCAACCTCGCCGAGCTGCGCGCCGTGCTCGACCGTCTGATCGGGCTGCAGCAGGCGGCCGAGGCGAAGCCCGCCGAGGCCATCGCGGTCGAGCCGCAGGCGGGCGCGGGCGATGTCGGCATCAAGGGCCTCGACCTGGCGCTGCCCAACGGCCAGAAGCTGCTGCAGGGGCTCGACCTGTCGCTGCCCCGGGGCACCTCGACCCTGGTCACCGGCTCCAGCGGCTCGGGCAAGAGCACGCTGTTCCGCGCCCTGGCCGGGATCTGGCCGTTCGGCCGCGGCGAGGTGAAGGTGCCGGCGGGGGCGCGCGTGCTGTTCCTGCCGCAGAAGCCCTACATCCCGATCGCCACCCTGCGCGACGCGGTGAAGTATCCCGACGAGAAGTCGGCGGCGGGCGATGCCGAGATCGTGGCGGCGCTGCAGGCGGCCCAGCTCGGCCATCTCACGGGCCGGCTCGACGAGGAAGCGCACTGGACCAACATCCTGTCGGGCGGCGAGCAGCAGCGGCTGGCGATCGCCCGCGCGCTGGTGTTCAAGCCCGACTGGCTGTTCCTCGACGAGGCGACGGCCTCGCTCGACGAGGCCAACGAGGCGGCGGTCTACGGCGTGCTGAAGGAGCGGCTGCCCGGCACGACGATGGTGTCGATCGGCCATCGGCCGTCGCTGCGCCAGTGGCACGACCGGCGGCTCGAGCTCAAGCGCGCGCCGGGCGAGGTCGGGACCCTAAGCGTCGTGGCCTGAGTAGCGCGAGACGGTGAGGCCGGGGACCTGCTCGAGGGCGCGCGCCGCGTCCTCGATCGATCGCGAATCGTGGGCGCACCGCACCCACCAGCCGCCGACGTCGATGACGGCGCTGCCGCCGCCACGCGCCGGCGCGATGTTCGAGACGCGGACCTCGCTGGTGTCCGCCCCGCCCAGAAGCACGGTCACGAAGCCATTCGAGAGGTGCCAGCGCGTGCCGGTGGCGTCGCTCCACAGCGCGAAGCCATTGGCGCCCAGGCGGAGGGCCAGCGGTGGAGGCGTGTCGAGCAGCTCCGGAGTGGTAAGGCTGGTGTTGGCCTCCCGATGGGCGTTGCCGTCGAGCCGCCGCACATCGTATCGGACGGAGAAGCTTTTCATCGTGGCCGGCGTCTCGGCATCCTTCGCGAGCTGCGCGTTGGCGGCGCGCCACTCGGCGATCCACGGCGCGGCGGCGGACTCGATGTCGGCCCAGCTCACATAGAGCTTGCCGATGCCGTCGCCGAAGTCCGAGGCCCGTGGCGCGCCATAGAGCGACAGGCCGATCCGGCGCCCTTCCGGCGTGTTCCACGTCGCGTAGAGGACGACATGGTGAGGAGAGGTGGAGAGGGGACCGGCATCGTCTCGCTCGATCGAGCTCGGAGCGCCCAGCCGGATCACGAGCTGGGCAAACACGTCCTTGGGCCTGAGGTCGGTGCCCGCGAGTTCGTAGGCAACCGTCATGATCGGGCGGTCGGGGCGCGGCGCGGTCAGTTCGGCGTAGCGGGTGGCGAAGCCGTAGGCCGCGGCACAGGCGATCTCGCGGCTCGCATAGCCCGTGCCCTCGAAGTCCGTCACGACGGCGTCGAAGCGCGTGCCCCAGGGGAAGAAGCCGTCGTCGCCGAGGTGGAAGCCGTCCTTGGTGTCCATGGCAGACCCTATCATTTCATGTGTAGAAAGTGGACTTGCCTTCAGGGAAAGTCCGGTTCATTGTCCCGCCATGGACAAGGTCGCCCGTGCAACGCAAGACATCGGCCGCCGCCTGCGGGCGGCGCGCACCGGCGCGGGCATGACGCTGGCGTCCGTCGCGCGGCAGGCCGGCGTCTCCGAAGGCTTCCTCTCCAAGCTGGAGCGCGGCCAGGTCGCGGCCTCGATCGCCAACCTGATCCAGCTCACCGACGTGCTGGGGCTGGGGCTGCACGAGCTGTTCCCCAGCGACGGTGCGCCGGCCAAGACTCGCGTCGCGGTGCATCGCGCGGACGGAGCCGCGCTCCAGGACGTGGCCGCGACGGGTTACCGCTGGCGCCATCTCGGTGGCGGCGCGCCGCTCGACCGCATGGAGGTCTTCCACCTCGTCTTCCCGCGCGCCAAGGGCATGGAGACGACGGTCTCGCATCCCGGGCAGGAGCATTGCTACGTGCTGTCGGGCGAGGTGCTGTTCCATGTCGGCGGCGAGACGCACCGGCTCAAGGCCGGCGACGGCATCCTGATCGATTCGCAGCAGCCGCACCGCGCCGAGAATGCCGGCCGTGGGCAGGCGCATGTGCTGATGACCGTGGCGCGTCCGGCGGAAGCCGCCGACGTGCCGGACTGGTGGCATCTCTCGTCGATGAAGATGAAGGAGGAAAACAAGCCATGAGCAAGCATGTCCCCGACACGGCGGCGGCCAACGCGGCGCTCGGCACCACGCGCGAGGCCTCGCGCCGCGACCACAAGCCCTACCAGGTGCGCCATCTCGACGAGATCGAGTGGGAGACGATCCGCTGGCCGGGCGAGACCGGCAAGATGCTGTTCCATCCGCGGGCGGAGGACCCGACGCAGCCCAATGCCGGCATCCTGCGGCTCGAGCCCGGCGCCTGGCATCCCGAGCACTATCACGGCTTCGCGCAGGTCTGGCTGGTGCTGAAGGGCGAGTTCTCGATCGACGGAAGGCTCTGCACGCCGGGCACGATGCTCTACCACCCCGACCCGCACTTCGAGGGCGAGTTCAGGACCGAGACCGGCGGCGAGATCATGATCGTGCAGTATCCCGGCCCGACCACGGCCGAGCGACCGATCTATGCCGGCCGCTTCAACATGGAGCAGAGGAAGTCGGTCGCCGAGGAGCGGGTCGACCTCTAGTCGACCCGGGGCGGGAGCCTAGCGCAGGCTCGCGTTGATCTTGTCGAGCGCGGCGCTGCCGGGGCAGAGATCCTTGGCCTCGAGCGTGTTGAGCGGCACGTCGACCGTGTTGAGGTTGGCGTGCAGGTCCGACGGCGTCGGGTCGACGTAGAGCAGCCCGGTCACGACCTCGCCGGCATGCAGGCCTTCCTGCACGCGCTTCACGGCCGCCACCTTGTCGGAGGGGTCGTAGTCCTCGCCGAGCTTGCGCAGGCGCAGCAGCGATCCGTCGTGCTGCTGCACGGTGGTCACGGTACCCTGCTCGTAGTCGACGGTGATCTCCTCGCGGCTCTCGATGAAGTCGAGCCGGTTCAGCGCCTCGTTGTGCTCGCGCACGTATTCGTAGCTCTTGGTGGAGCCGGCGTGGTTGTTGAAGGCGACGCAGGGGCTCACGACGTCGAGGAAGGCCGCACCCTTGTGCGCCATCGCCGCCTTGATGAGCGGCACGAGCTGGTGCTTGTCGCCCGAGAAGGAGCGGCCGACGAAGGTGGCGCCCATGAGGATCGCAAGCGACACCATGTCGATCGAGGAGTCGGGGTTGGCGACGCCCTTCTTGCTGATCGAGCCCTTGTCGGCGGTGGCCGAGAACTGGCCCTTGGTCAGGCCGTACACGCCGTTGTTCATGACGATGTAGGTCATGTTCACGCCGCGACGCATGATGTGGGCGAACTGGCCGAGCCCGATCGAGGCGGAGTCGCCGTCGCCCGACACGCCCATGTAGATCAGGTCCCTGTTGGCGAGGTT
>CAYRBQ010000222.1:0-6446 GCA_964422305.1 uncultured Reyranella sp.
CCGCAGCGCTCGCGATGAAGACCGAGCGCGTGCGGCTGGGCTTCGCGGTCGTGCAGACGCCGTTCCATCACCCGGTGCGCCTCGCCGTGCAACTCGCGCTGCTCGACAATCTCAGCAAGGGCCGCATCGACGTCGGCATCGGCAAGGGCACCGCCTACAACGAGTACGAGTTCGTGGGTCACGGGCTGCGCAGCACCGACAGCCGCGAGCGCATGGAGGAGGCCGTCGACATCCTGCAGCGCGCCTGGCGCGAGGCGCCGCTCGACTACGAGGGCCGGTTCCACAAGCTGCATGTGCCCGCGATCCGGCCGAAGCCCGTGCAGCTTCCCGGCCCGCCGCTGTGGCGCAGCGTGATCTCGCCCGGCTCCTTCAAGGAGTGCGGCAAGCTCGGCGTGCCGATCCTGACCGCGCGCCTGCCGGTCGAGCGGATCAAGGAGCGCTGGGCGACCTACGCCGCGGGCATCGACGAGGGCGGCCATGACGCCGCGACCAGGGCACGGCTGCTCGCCCAAAGTGCGCTGTGGCGCAACGTCTATGTCGCCGAGAGCGACGCCGAGGCCGAGGATGCGCTGGCGGATCTGCTGGTCGAGACGCGCGCCCACATGATGCATGTGCGCGAGGCCCACAATCCCGCCGATTTCGAGCCCGATCCGGCGACGCTCAACGCCTGGACCGATCCCAAGGTCCCCGACTCCGAGGCGATCCCATTCGCCCTTCGCACCGGCTCGCTCTACGGCTCGCCCAAGCGCGTGCGCGAGCAGGTGGCCGAGCTGCGCGACGTCGGCGTCCAGCACCTGCTCTGCCAGACCGGCTTCGGCGCCATGACCCACGCGCAGAACCTCGCCTCGATGCGGCGCTTCGGCGAACAGGTCATGCCGGCCTTCGCCTGAGCGCATGGCGCGCCCCTCCTACAGCGACGCCCTCGACCGGTCGGGCCTGCTCGCCGCCCTCGCGCGCTTCGACCCGCACGTCGCAGGCACGCCGCCTCTCGGCCTCGACCTGCCCGACAGCGACATCGACGTGATCTGTCATGCGGCCGACGCCCAGGCCTTCGCCAATGCGGTGTGGGGCTTCGCCGGCGACTTCGAGGCGTTCAGCATCCATCAATGGACAGACGACGGTCGGCCGGTCGTCGCCACGTTCCGCGTCCATGGCTGGCCAGTCGAGCTGTTCGGCGATGCGAGGCCCGTCGCGCAGCAGCGCGGCTGGCGTCACTTCGAGATCGAGCGCCGATTGCTGGCGCTGGACGGCGATGAGCTGCGTGCGGCCGTGATGAAGCGCCGGCGCGACGGCCTGAAGACCGAACCGGCCTTCGCCGACGTGCTGCGGCTCGAAGGCGATCCCTACCTCGCGCTGCTCGATCTCGAGACGATGTCCGACGCGGAACTCGCTCAGATGCTGAGGTCGAGCAGGTTGTAGTCCTTGAGGCTCGCCTTGGCGTCGAGGTCCCAGCGATAGGTCTCGCCGGCATCGGCGTGCGGGCGATAGACGAACGGCGTCTCGTGCGGGAAGCGTGCACGGCGGGCATCGATGGCGTAACCGATCACCTTGGCGCGCTCGTGGATGCGCGCCGCATCGTAGGTCGCGGCCTTGTTGTGGATGCCGCCCGCGGTCACGCCCAGCACCGAACGGCGGCGATGGAAGCCGAAGTTGATGGTGACCCTCCAGTCCTTGCTGGTGTTGGCGAAGGAGCCGTGCAGCGCCTGGCGGTTGGTCATGGCGACATCGCCCGGCTTGCAGAGGATCGGCACGGCATCGGGCAGCCGTTCGGTGCCGGCCTGCGCGGCCTCTGCCTTGATGTCGATCTTGCCGAGCTTGTGCGAGCCCGGCACGACCCAGACGCCGTTGGCCGCGGTGCAGCCGTAGAGCTGGGCCATGAAGTTGAAACCGTGCACGCCCTCGTCCCACGCCTCGCTGTTCCAGTGCGTCGTGCCATCCTGGTGCCAGGCGACCGAGCCGCCGCGGCCCGGCTCCTTGATCCAGATCGCCTCGTTGAAGGGCGCGAAGTCGTTGCCGTTGATGGCGGCTGCGACAGCCAGCAGGCCGGGATGGCCATAGACGCGGAGCGCCGCATCCGAGAACTGCAGCGATCCCAGGATCAGGTAGACAACTTCCCTGGGCGCGCCGGCCTGGGCCTGCGGCTCGTACATCTTCACCGGGTGGCGGCCGTTGGCGAGCTCGGTGCCGCCGAACGGATCGCCGAGCGGCTTGCACCAGTAGAGGTCGTTGGCCTTGCAGTCGCTGGCGAGCGCGGGCCGTCCCTGCGCGTCGACCGCGGCGCCCTTCTCGACCGGCAGCCGGCTCTGGATATCGTGCAGGTCGCGCTCGATGTCGCTGAGCTCGTCTTGCTTCAGCACATCCTCGAAGACGTAGAAGCCGACCCTCCAGTAGGCCTCGACGATGTCGGGATGCAGCGCGCCGTCGGCGGTGAAGCGAATGGGCCCGCGATTGCCGAGCGTGTAGGCACGCTTCTCACCCGCCTTGAGGTAGGCCTGCATCGCGGCCTCTTCCGGGCCGTAGTCGACGGCACCGGCCGGGATGGTCTGGTCCATCGTCGCTTCCTCCGCTTCCTTATGGAGGAAGCCTAAGCCCGTCCGCCGCCGCGGGCTAGGGATAGGTGATCGTCACCGGGAAGTTCGCCGCGCCGCCCTGGTATGCATAGGCCGCCGCGTTGAAGGACGGCGGGCCCATGCTGATCTTGGCGTCACGCGAGAAGCCGTAACCTGCCTCGGGCATGCCGAACATGCCGGTCGGCATCTTCATCTCGCCCTTCTCGGCATGGAACAGCGCGACCGCATAGGTGCCGGGCGGCACGTCGGTGAACACGCAGGTCGCCTGCCGGTTGGCGATCCTGGCCTCGACGCCCTTGTACTCCTGGCCCGACTTCGGGAACGTCGCGGCCGAATTGAACAGGCCGCACTTCACGTCGCCGTTGTTGTTGCGCAAGCCGCTGACCGGCACGCTGATCGTGTTGCCCGCCTGCGCGAAGGCCGGACCCGCCGCGGCGAGCGCCGCGAGCACGAAAGCAAGCTTGATCGTCCTCATGGTTGTTCTCCCCCCTTGTTGCCACCGAGCCCGAGCTTGTAGGCGATGCCCAGCCGGACCGTATGCGTCGACGGCTGCGTCGTCACACCGGCGACGACCTCCTTCTGCTCGTACTGGCTGTAGCGATACTCGAGCCGCGTCGTCCAACCGCCCGTGATCACCGTCTCGACGCCGGGCGCCACCGCCCAGCCGTTCACCGTGGTGTCGCGCTCGCCGAACAGCGTGTTGCCGCCGGCGAGGACGGCCGTCGCGGTCGACTTGACGTTCATGCCGCTGTAGCCGACCGCGCCGTAGAGCAGGGTCGAGGGAATGGGCAGGTAGCCGAGCCGGCCCATCACGCTCCATTGGCGGTTGGGCGAGATCGACGTGTAGGCACCGCCGCCCGCCGTGCTGAAGGTCGAGGTGCCCTGCATCCCGGTCCAGGAGAAGTCGCCCATGATGCCGACCAGGCCCTGCCGCGCGAACTGATAGTCGGCGCCGACGAACACGCCGCCCAGCAGCCCCTGGCCGCCGGTGTCGAAGGTCGCGCTGGCGGTACCCGCCGCCGCCGTCGTCGGCGAGAAGCTGAGGCCCGCGCCCGCCGCGACGCCGCCATAGAGGCCGGTCCAGTTGATCGCGGGCTCGTTGAAGGTGCGGCCTTCCGAGGCGCCGCCGCCGAGGCCGCCGAACTTGTAGCTGAGGCCGGCGCGCACCGCGTGCGTGGACGGTTGCGAGTAGATGCTGGCGCCGACGAGCTGTCGGCTGTACTGGCTGTAGCGGTACTCGAGCTTGGTCGACCAGCCACCGCCCAGCATCGCCTCGAAGCCCGGGCCGAACGTCCAGCCGTGGAAGACATCCTCGCGCGAGAAGCTCGCCGTGGCGCCGCCGGCCGTCGCCGTGCCCCAGCTCCTGACGTTCTGGCCGGTGTAGCCGCCGACCAGGTAGAGGAGCGTCGAGGAGTTCGCGAGCATGCCGGCGCGACCCAGCACCGCCCAGCCGAAGTTGGGCTGCGAGGTCACGCTGGCGTTGAGTCCGGGCAGCGAGGCCGAGGCGCTGCTGGACACGCTCGAGAGCGTGGCTTCGGCGAGCACGCCGATCACGGCACGCGGCGCGATCTGGTAGTCGACGCCGCCGTAGATCGAGCCCAGCACGCCGCTGCCGCCCGAGCCGTTGAAGCCGACGCCGACGGTGCCGGCGTTGGTGTCGAGGTTGTTGAGCGAGCCGCCCGCGCCGAATGCGCCGCCGACATAGAAACCCGTCCAGACGGGACCGAAATCCCTGGCCGGGATGGAGACCTGCTGCGCCCACGCGGTAGCCGGAAGCACCGTGCTCGCTGCGACAAGCGGCAGGATACCGAGCTTCAAGGACATGAAGCTCATCCTACCACGGAAAGCCCCCTAAGGGCAGTCGCCCAGGCGCTTGCCGCTGAGCTCGCTGCTACCCTTGATCCGGTGGCCCTTGTTGTCGAGCGCCTCGAGCCGGCCGGTACCCTGGTAGCTGGTGGCGTTGTAGGTGATCTCGGCCTTCGCGGTGACCCCCGGCACGGTGTCGGCCGGCGGGCAGGTGAGCGTCGCGCTGAACGCGCCTGCCTTCCTGGCCCCCTCCTCGTACTTGCAGCCGTGCTCCTTCATCTCCTCCGGCGTCGGGAAGAGGAGCCGCTCGAGCTGCGCCTCGGCGCCCTTGAGGCAGACCTTCTTCGAGGTGGCGGGCATGGCCTGCACGCCCTCCATCGAGGTCTTCTCCGACGTCTCCCATTCGCCGGCCTGGATGGCGGTCTGCGCCACGGCGCCGGCGCCCGCGAGCGAGATGGCCGCGGTGGTCATCAGTGACAACAGCTTCATGACTGCTCCTTGGGAAGGCTCTCGATCCAGCGTCGCGCCGGCTCGCACTCGTGGAACACGCGCATGGGCCGGTCGGCCGCCGCGAGGATGCCGAGCACGCGGCTCACCAGCTCGACCTTGACGCCGGGCACCACGATCGCCAGCGGCCCGACCTCCCCCCGCGCATGGAAGCTGCGGAACATGGCGCCGAGCGCCATCATCTCCTCGGGCCCCATCGACGTCTCGCCGCGGCTCGCATCGAACAGCTTGCGATAGGCGAGCGCCTTCGCGCCGGCCACGGCGTCGAGATAGGCCTGCACCTCGTCGCGCGTGACCTCGCCCTCGGCGACGGCGACCACGAGCCGTTCCTTCGAATCGATCGTCCAATGCAGCGGCATGCGACCTTGTGCCAGCACCGGCGTCAAAGTGCCAGCGAGGCGATCGAGCTTCCGTCACGCAAGGAGATCCGGCCATCGCACGGTCAATGCATCGACGACGCGCCCGACGGCGGCATCGAGCGCACGCTCGCCGGCAAAGGCCGATGCGCCGCTCGACGACGGCAGGAGGCCGGTGCGGATGCTTCTCGGATCGAGCGCATACATCAGAGAAGTGTCGATCTCATCGGCATCGGATGCATCGGCGTGGGCGCGCACCACGAGCGTCGCCGCGTCGGGCGCCGCACACGGCCCGCCTGAAAAGCTCGTATCGATCACCACGAACCGTTGTATGCCGAGCCCCTTCAGACCCGATGCACGCGCTGGCGCCTCTTCATTCGGCGTCTCACGCGCGGCGATCACGGGCAGGCGATCGACCAGCCGCTGGGCGACGGCGCGCGCGATCGAGGCGCCGGTCTTGACCGGAAGCCAGGGCGGCAGCGCCGTCGCGCCGAAGACCGGAACGACGAATACGGAATCATCGTCGATGCGCGCCTGGAGCTCGGGCAGCGTGAGGTCGTCGAGCCAGGCGCCGGGTGAGTTGGTCATCGCAGCCTCGCATGGAAGTCCTTGAGCAGGTCGAGCACGTCGAGCACGGGCAGGTCGAGCTCTTTCTCCAGGGCCTTCTTGTAGGGCGGCAGGTTGGTGCATTCGAGCACCACCACCTCGACCCCGGGATGCCTTGTCACCAGCTCGCGCCCCGCCGCCACGACCTCGCACTCCACCGCCTCGCGATCGAGCGTGAGGCCGTTCCGCAGGAATGTGCCGGCGAAGGAGCTGTCCTCGGGCAGGCCGACGACGGGCGTGTCCCCGGGCGCGCCAACGGCACGGAGATGCGCTGAAGTCAGGTTCTTCGCCGAGGCGGTGATGACGCCCGTCTTCTTTCCCTTCAGCGCCTTGATGTGCAGCAGCGCCGAGGTCGCGACCGGCACCGGCGACACCGACGCGAGATCGTCCTGGTAGAGCGCGAGGAAGCCGCAGCTCGTGCCGAGCCCCACCGCGCCCTCGGCCGCCAGCGCGTCGGCGTTGGCCTTGAGCGCGGCCAGCACCCTCGGCCGGTCGGGATGCGCGGTCACGGCGTCGGACGAGCCGATGCCCTCCATCTTCCGGAAGATCACCGGGAAGTCGTAGGAGGCGGCGTTGCCGACATCGCCCACGATGCGCGGGA
>CAYRBQ010000223.1:0-6439 GCA_964422305.1 uncultured Reyranella sp.
CGAAGTAGGCGAGCCCGATGAACTCGGTCATCAGCGAGATGCCGGGGCCGGAGGTCGCGGTGAAGGCGCGAGAGCCGTTCCAGGCGGCACCGATGACCATGCCGATCGAGGCGAGCTCGTCCTCGGCCTGCACGATCGCGTACTTGGCCTTGCCGGTCTCCTTGTCGTGGCGGAGCTTCTTGCAATGGGCCTGGAAGGCCTCGGCGAGCGAGGAAGAGGGCGTGATCGGGTACCAGGCGCAGACCGTGGCGCCGCCATAGACGGCGCCCAGCGCGGCCGCGCTGTTGCCTTCCATGAAGATGCGGTCGCCGACATTGTCGGCCTTGCGGATCTTGAGCTTCACCAGGGAGGGATCGACGTGCTGCTTGACCCAGTCGCGGCCGAGATTCATCGCCTTGACGTTGGAGTCGATCAGCTTCTCCTTGCCCTTGAACTGCTCGGCGAACAGGGCCTGGATCTTGGTCTCGTCGATGTCGAGCAGCACCGACAGCGCGCCGACATAGATGATGTTCTTGAAGAGCTGGCGCTGGCGGGCGTCGGAGTAGGTGGCGTTGGTGATGGCGGTCAGCGGCACGCCGATCACGTTGATGTCCTCGCGGAACATCGAGGACGGCATGGGCTTGGTCGAATCGTAGAACAGGTAGCCGCCCGGTGTGATCTCCTTCACATCCTCGGCCCAGGTCTGCGGGTTCATCGCGACCATCAGGTCGACGCCGCCGCGGCGGCCGAGATAGCCTTTCTCGGTGACGCGGACCTCGTACCAGGTCGGCAGCCCCTGGATGTTCGACGGGAAGATGTTGCGCGGGCTGACCGGCACGCCCATCCGCAGGATCGAGCGGGCAAACAGCTCGTTGGCGGACGCGGATCCGGAGCCGTTGACGTTCGCGAACTTGACGACGAAGTCGTTGACGGCGGCAATTGCCGGCTTGGTTATCGTGAGAGCGTCCATTGTCATGCTCTTCCAGAGGCCGTGATCACTGTTTGCGGCATGCGTGCTCCGCGTGTGTCATTTCCATGTAGTACTTGCGCATGTCCCACGCGCCGGTCGGACAGCGCTCTGCGCACAGCCCGCAATGCAGGCAGACGTCCTCGTCCTTGACCATGATGCGGCCGGTCTTGAGGTCGTTGCCGATATAGAGATCCTGTCCGACATTGACGGCCGGCGCGCTGAGCCGCAGGCGCACGTCCTTCTCCTCACCATTGTCGGTGAAGGTGATGCAATCCATCGGGCAGATGTCGACGCAGGCGTCGCACTCGATGCAGAGCTTTCCGGTGAACACCGTCTGCACGTCGCAGTTCAGGCAGCGCTGCGCTTCCTTGAAGGCGAGTGCGGGATCGAAGCCCAGCTCGACCTCCGCCATGATGTCCTTCAGCGCCTCTTCCTTCTTGCGGTGCGGGACCTTGAAGCGGTGGTCGATGGTCGGAGCATTGTCGTAGCTCCACTCGTGGATTCCCATCTTCTGGCTGACGATATTGACGCCGGGCGCGGGCCGCTCCTCGACGTTGCCGCCGGACAGGAACTTGTGGATCGAGATCGCCGCGTCATGCCCGTGCGCGGCCGCCCAGATGATGTTCTTCGGGCCGAAGGCCGCGTCGCCGCCGAAGAACACCTTCTTGTTGGTGCTCTGCAGGGTGGTTTCGCCGAGCTGCGGCAGGCCCCAGCGGTCGAACTCGATGCCCGTGTCCTTTTCGATCCACGGGAACGCATTCTCCTGGCCGATCGCCACCAGCACGTCGTCGCATTCGTGGAACTGGTCGGGCTTGCCCGACGGCACGAGGCTGCGGCGGCCCTTGTCGTCGTACTTGGCGACGACTTCCTCGAACAGGATGCCTTTGATCTTGCCGCTCTCGTGCTTCACTTCCTTGGGCACGAGCATGTTCAGGATGGGGATGTCCTCGCCCATCGCGTCTTCCTTCTCCCAGGGAGACGCCTTCATCTCCTCGAAGCCGGAGCGGACGATCACCTTCACGTCCTCGCCGCCGAGGCGGCGGGCGGTGCGGCAGCAGTCCATCGCGGTGTTGCCGCCGCCCAGCACGATCACCTTCCTGCCGACCTTGGTGGTGTGGCCGAACGAGACGGAGGAGAGCCAGTCGAGGCCGATATGGATGTTGGCCGCCGCTTCCTTGCGGCCGGGCACGTCGAGGTCGCGACCGCGCGGCGCGCCGGAGCCCACGAACACCGCGTCGTAGCCCTCGGCCAGCACCTTCTTCATCGAGTCGATCTTCTGGTGCTTGAACTCGATGTTGCCGATGCCGGTGATGAAGCCGACTTCCTCGTCGATCACCGACTCGGGCAGGCGGAAATGCGGGATCTGCGTGCGGATGAAGCCGCCGAGCTTGGGATCCTGGTCGTAGATCACGATCTCGTAGCCGAGGACCGCGAGGTCGCGCGCCACGGTGAGCGAGGCCGGACCGCCGCCCACGCAGGCGATCCTCCTGCCGTTCCTGGCCGGCGCCTTCGGCATCTTGGCGCCGATGTCGTCGTCCTTGTAGTCGGCGGCGACGCGCTTGAGGCGGCAGATCGCGACGGGCTCCTTCTTGCCCTTCACCAGCGTCTCGTCCTCGACGCGGCTGCGTCGACACGCCGGCTCGCAGGGACGGTCGCAGGTGCGGCCCAGGATCCCCGGGAAGACGTTCGACTTCCAATTGATCATGTAGGCGTCTGAGTACCGCCCGTGTGCAATCAGTCGGATGTACTCGGGGACGGGGGTATGGGCGGGGCACGCCCACTGACAATCTACGACCTTGTGGAAGTAGTCGGGATTGGCGATGTCGGTCGGCTTCAACAGGAACTCCAAGCGGCGGCGGAGCAGCCAATCTTATGTAAATGACGATTTAGATTACCCCAATAGGGGGCCGCATTGGGGGATTATTACCGTCAGAGGTCAAGGTCTCTTCGTGACTAACCTTCTGCTGCACCACGCGAAATCCCTCATTCACTGGAGGGTCTTCGGTAGGCGCTGGGCGACACGCCCGAGGCGCGGCGGAACATGGCGCTGAACGCGCTGACGCTGTCGTAGCCCAGGTCGAGCGCGACCGCGGTCACTGCTTGACCACCGCCCAAGCGGCCCATCGCCTCGAGTACGCGCGCCTGCTGGCGCCAGGCGCCGAAGGTGAGGCCGGTTTCGGCAAGGAACAGCCGCGCCAAGGTACGCGGGCTGGCACTGGCCGAGGCCGCCCATTGCTCGAGCGTGCGCGCATCGCCTGGATTCTCGAGCAGCGCCGCACAGAGACGGTGGAGCCGCTTGTCCCTCGGCATCGGCAGATGAAGCGGCAAGGATTGCTCGCGATGCAGTTCGTCGAGGATCAGTGCCACGACATGGCCGGCAGCCCCTCGCTCGTCGTAATGCAGCGGCAGCTCGGTCGCGCGCACGATCAGCTCGCGCAGAAGGGCCGACACCGGCAGCACGCGGCAGGTCTCGGGCATGCCGGCGGCGGCGTCGCGCCGAAGGTAGAGGGTACGCATCGTGACATCGCCCGACATCACGATCGAATGCCGCACGCCCGCCGGCATCCAGAGCGCGCGCTGCGGCGGCACCACCCAGACCGCACGCTCGGTCGAGACGCGCATCGTGCCGGCGGTGGCGTAGATGAGCTGGGCCCGGCCGTGCCGGTGCGGGGCGATCGTGAAGCCCGTGGCGAAGTCCTTGGGCATGGCGGCGACCGCGCGCGGCACCTTCTGGTAGTCGGCGGGATCGGTGGACCGCTGGCGGTTTCGCGACATAAGTTGGCAAGGTAGCGCAAGACAGACAGAACGGCCACGCCTAGTCTCGGAGGCTCCGGAGGAACCAACAAGATGAGTCACGGCAGTCCCACCTCTATCCTGCTCAACATCGGCCATGCCATGGACCACTGGATCCTGGTGGTCTTCGCCTATTCCTGGGGCGTCATCGCCGGGGTCTGGGGCGTCGAGTGGACCGAGCTCACGCCCTTCAACTACGGCGCGCTCTTCATGTTCGGCGCGGGCTCGATCGTCAGCGGCCGGCTGGGCGACCTGTGGGGCCGCTGGGTGATGATGGTGATCTTCTTCGTCGGCATGGGCGTCTCGGCGCTGATCATCGCGCTCTGCACCAACAAGTGGCAGATCGGCGCGGCGCTCACCCTGATGGGCGCCTTCGCCTCGATCTATCATCCGGTCGGCATCCCGATGCTGGTGCAGAAGGCCAGGAACCCGGGCTTCACGATCGGCGTGAACGGTCTCGCCGGCAACATGGGCATCGCCATCGCGGCGGGCGCGTCGGTCTACATCGCCCAGCGCTTCGGCTGGCAGGCCGCTTTCATCCTGCCGGGCCTCATCTGCCTCGTCTGCGCCGTCGCCTTCGTGATGCTGGTGCCGCGCGAGGAGATGGCGCCGGCCAAGCGTGCGCCCAAGATGAACGACCTGCCGCCGGCGGTCATGGCGCGCGTCTTCGCCATCATGACCTTCACCGCGGTGACCGGCAGCATCGTCTTCAACTTCACGACCAACGGCAACGGCGAGCTGCTCGCCATTCGCGCCAAGAGCATCGCCCAGGACCCGGCGATGCTGGCCACGATGCTGTTCGTCATCTTCTCGCTCGCTTCGCTGGCGCAGCTCGTGGTCGGCAAGATGATCGACCGCTATCCGCTGAAGAACATTTACCTGCCGATCGTGCTCTTGCAGGTGCCGCTGTTCCTGCTCGCCTCGCAGGTCGAGGGCTGGGCTCTCTTCCTGACGGCGATCTGCTTCATGCTGCTGGTGTTCGGCGCCATCCCGTTCACCGACGCCATGATCGTGAAGTACATCGACGACCGCATGCGCAGCCGCGTCACCGGCGTGCGGCTCGCGATCGGCTTCGGCGTCAGCTCCTTCGTCGTGGCCCTGATCGGCCCGGCGGTGAAGGACGCGGGCTTTCCCGTGCTGCTGATGGTGCTGGCCGGCGTCGCCTTCAGCTCGTTCCTCGCTCTGTCGCTGCTGCCAAGCGAAAAGGACGTGCACGCCGTGCCCGTGCCGCCGATGAAGCCTGCGGAATAGCTCGCCGCCGCATTGCGCGGCGCGCGACGGCTTGCGATCCTTCCTCCCAAGACAGGGAGGAAGGACAATGCTCAAGAGACGAAGCGTGCTCGCCGGTACGGCAGGCTTTACGATCGTGGCCGCTTCGGCGGTGCGGGCGCAGACCTGGCCCAACCAGCCGATCAAGATCGTCGTGCCGTACGGCCCGGGCGGCGCCACCGACACGGCGGGCCGCCTGCTCGCCGAGAAGATGGCGCCGCTGGTCGGCCAGCAGGTGCTGGTCGAGAACAAGGGCGGCGGCAACACCATCATCGGCATGGAACTGGTCGCCAAGTCGAAGCCCGACGGCAACACGCTGCTCCTCGGCACGACGACGCTGGCGACCAATGCGGCGCTCGGGCTGAAGCAGCCCTACGATCCGCTGAAGGACTTCCAGCCGATCTCGACTCTGGCCGATATCCCGGACTTCATCGCGATCAACAAGGACCTGCCGGTCAAGGACTACAAGGGCTTCGTCGAGTGGTCCGCCAAGCAGCCGCAGAAGGTGCGCTATGCCACCTCCGGCCTCGGCAATCAGCCGCATCTCTGGGCCGAGCTGTTCCGTGCCCGCAACAAGCTCAATCTCGAGAACGTCGCCTACAAGAACGCCGCCGAGGCGCTGCGCGACGTCATGGGCGGTCACGTCCCGGTCGTCATCGACGTCGTCATGCCGGCCGGCGTGCATGCCGCGCAGGGCAGGCTGACCGGCCTCGTCGTGTCGTCCGAGAAGCGCTCGCCGGTGGCACCCGAGGTGCCGACCGTGGTCGAGCTCGGCATGCCCGACATGGTGAGCGCGGTGTTCTTCGGCGTCGTGGCACCGGCCGGCGTGCCGCGCCCGATCGTCGACCGGCTGAACGGGATGGTGCGCCAGATCCTCAAGGAACCCGAGGTCGAGAAGAGATTCGCCGACCTCGGCTACTTCACGACCGGCTCGACGCCCGAGGCCTATCGGGACAAGCTCGTGTTCGAGACCGAGCGCTGGAGCAAGGTCGTGAAGGACAACGGCATCAAGATCGAGAGCTAGAAAAGATGGCGACTGCATCGGCTGTACCCGTACCCGTTTCCCACCTCGATGCAGCGCGCGATGCAGAGCCCGCGACCCGGGCGGCCAACGACGCGATGGCGAAGCGGCTGCCGTTCGCCGACACCGCCGACTTCGAGGCCGCGACGAAGGGACTGATCGCGCCGGTGCCCGACGGGATCGTGAAGACCGGCGGCGGCACGGTGCTGTGGAACCTCGGCGAGTACGCCTTCATCGACGGCGAGCTCGCACCGGCGACGGTGAACCCCAGCCTGTGGCGCATGGCGCGCCTCAACCTCGCCAACGGCCTGTTCAAGGTCACCGACCGGCTCTACCAGCTCCGCGGCTTCGACATCGCCAACATGACGCTGATCGAGGGCGACAGCGGCCTGATCCTGATCGATCCG
>CAYRBQ010000224.1:0-6432 GCA_964422305.1 uncultured Reyranella sp.
GGCGTTGCTCGATCAATGACCGCCGCGGCGGGCGGTTGCTGTGACATCGACGGCGGAGCGGCATCGGCTCTAGGTCTGGTGGGTCGATTCTCGGGCGGCGACTCGATCTAGTGTCTAAACGATTGAATCAATTGGCTTCTTGACCGCGATTCCCTGTGGACTCATTTTCCACAGATGAACGGGGACAAGTTGGATCGCGTCTTGGTGGGGGACTGCATCGAGCTGATGCAGGCATTGCCCGAAGCTTCCGTCGACATGGTCTTCGCCGACCCGCCGTACAATCTCCAGCTCGGCGGCGATCTGCTGCGCCCCGACAACAGCAAGGTCGATGCGGTCGACGACGACTGGGACAAGTTCGACGACTTCGCGCGCTACGACCAGTTTTCGCGCGCCTGGCTCGCCGCCGCGCGCCGCGTGCTGAAACCCGAGGGCACGCTCTGGGTGATCGGCAGCTACCACAACATCTTCCGCATCGGCACGGCGCTGCAGGACCTGCAGTACTGGCTGCTGAACGACATCGTGTGGCGCAAGTCGAACCCGATGCCGAACTTCCGCGGCAAGCGCTTCACCAACGCGCACGAGACGCTGATCTGGGCGGCGCGCGACCGAAAGGCCAAGCGCTACACCTTCAACTACGAATCGATGAAGGAGCTGAACGAGGGCATCCAGATGCGCTCCGACTGGCTCCTACCGCTCTGCACCGGGTCCGAGCGCCTGAAGGGCGAGGACGGCAAGAAGGCGCATCCGACGCAGAAGCCGGAGTCGCTCCTGTTCCGCTGCATCATGGCCGCGAGCAATCCCGGCGACACGATCCTCGATCCGTTCTTCGGCACCGGCACGACCGGCGCCGTGGCGCGCCGCCTCGGCCGGCACTTCATAGGCCTCGAGCGCGATCCGACCTACGCCGCCGTTGCGCGCAAGCGCATCGCCGAGATTTCGCCGCTCGCGGCCGAGGATGTGACGCCCAAGCCCAGCAAGCGCCAGGAGCCGAGAATCCCGTTCGGCGTGCTGATCGAGGCGGGCCTGCTGCGGCCCGGCACCGTGCTCTCCGACCCGAGCGGCCAGCATCGCGCCCGCGTGCGCGCCGACGGCACGCTGTCGGCCGCCAACGCTCTGGGCGAGCATCGCGGCTCGATCCACCAGGTCGGTGCGGCCGTGCAGGAGGCGCCGGCCTGCAACGGCTGGACGTTCTGGCACGTCGACGTCGCAGGCGCCCGCCTGCCGATCGACCATCTCCGCCAGCAGGTGAGGGCGGGGCTCTAGCCTCTTCGGCTTTTCAGCCGGTGACCGACCCGGACGATCGCCTCGATCGCCGGGACGAGTTCGCGGCCGAGATCGGTCAGCGCATATTCGACCGAGGGCGGTGAGGTTGGCACGACCGCGCGCCGTACCACGCCTTTCGACTCGAGCTTCTTCAGCCGCGCGCTCAGCATCTTGGGCGAGATCGGCGGCATGTCGAGCCTGAGCTCGCTGAAGCGGCGCGGCCCGCCGTTCAGGTACCAGATGACGTTCGGCGTCCACGCGCCGCCCAGCAGCGCCATGCACTGGCCGACCGGGCAGACCGGCTGCGGCGACCTGTTCTTGCGGACCTTCAGCACCATCGAACTCTTTTCCGGTTACCGATCGGATATCCCGAAATCGGGTAACAGAAGGGTATGAGATATACAAAAGTTATCTGGTGCGTCTAGCTTCCGCGCCTCGTTCCCTGCAACCGAGGATCACGCGATGAAGCTCTACTACGCCCCCGGCGCCTGCTCGCTCTCTCCCCACATCAGCCTGCGCGAGGCCGGCGTTTCCTTCGACCTCGAGAAGGTCGACACCAGGACACGCAGGACCGAGAGCGGCGTCGACTATCTCTCGATCAATCCCAAGGGCTACGTGCCGGCGCTGCAGCTCGACGGCGGCGAGGTGCTGACCGAAGGCGCGGCGGTCGTGCAGTTCATCGCCGACCGTCATCCCGATGCGGGCCTCGCGCCGGCCAACGGCACCCTGGAGCGCGCGCGGCTGCAGGAGCATCTCAACTTCATCGCCTCCGAGCTGCACAAGGCGTTCACGCCGCTGTTCGATCCGTCGGCGCCGGAGGCTGCGAAGCAGGCCGCGCCGGCTGCCGTCGCGCGGCGCCTCGACCATGTCGAGCGGCTGCTGGCCGACGGCCGTGCCTATCTTCTCGGCGAGCGTTTCTCCGTCGCCGACGCCTATCTTTTCACGGTGGCGAGCTGGACCGGCCCGACCGGCATCGCGCTCGATCGCTGGCCGAAGCTCGCTTCGTTCGTCGCGCGGGTCGCGGCGCGGCCGTCGGTCCAGGCGGCGATGCGGGCCGAAGGGCTCCTCGCGGCATGAACGCGAGCGCGTCCGCCCCGCCGGCGTTCGAGGCCGTCGCCGCCGTGATCGGGAAATACTTCGACGGACTTCATCACGGCGACACGGCGCTGCTGCGCCAGGTGTTCCACCCGAAGGCCCAGTATGTCTGCGCGACGGAGGGGACACTCACGCATCTCGGCATGGACGAGTATTTCCCCATCGTCGACCGGCGACCGTCGCCGGCCAGCCGCGGCGAGGCGCGGGTCGACCGCATCCTCGCCATCGAATTCGCGGGACCTGTAACGGCGCTGGCGCGGGTCGAATGCGCCATCGGGCCGAAATTCTTCACCGACCTGCTGAGCTTCGTCTTCGTCGACGGGCGCTGGCAGATCGTCGCGAAGGTCTTCCACTTCGACCTTCGCTAGCGATGCCAGCACCTGCTCGCGGCCTCGTGAGTTGCAGGTTCAGCAGGTTTGTGGTAGGAAAAGACCTATGATGGGAGACGCCCGCGGAGAGATCCGGCGGGCGTTTTTCATGCGCCGATCGCGGATGGCGGCGAACACGCATCTGGAAAAGCAATCGGCGCCCGTGACACAGCCGATCGCTCCCGGATTGGCGTGCCGGATCAACGGCTTGGCGCCGTTTCGCGCACTGCCCGCCGAACAACGCATGGCACAGGGAGCTGTGCCGGATTCAGGCCCTCACGGCGTGCGCGATCACCTTGCGCATCACCGTCGGCAGCGCGCGCTCGGTGAGCCGGTCGAGCGGGCACCAGCTCGCCCCCGGCACCTTCTCGCCGAGGCGCGCGGTTGTGGCGGTGGCGCGCGCCACGGTAAGCTCCAGATGGAAGTGCGTGAAGGTGTGGCGCACGAGCCCCTCCATAACCTGCCAGCGCGCCGGCACGGGTGCCTCGCCGAGCGCGGCGGCCTCGACGAACCGGCCCTCGCGCCAGGCACTCGACGGCACCTCGTCCATGCCGCCGAGTAGGCCCTTCTCGGGGCGCTTGCGCAGCAGGATGGCGCCGTCCTTGCGGGCCAGCACGAAGGCGATGCCGCGGCGCGTCGGCTTCAGGGCCTTCGGCGCACGCCGCGGCAGCTCCTCGGCGAGGCCCTGCTTGCGCGCCTTGCAGCCCGCCATCAGCGGGCAGATCACGCAGCGTGGGTTGCGCGGCACGCAGACGGTTGCGCCGAGATCCATCATCGCCTGCGCATAGTCGCCGGCGCGGCTCTGCGGCACGAGCTTGGCGGCGCGTGCCGCGATCTCGGGCTTCACGTCCGGCAACGGCGTCTCGAGGGCGTGGAGGCGGGCGATCACGCGCTCGACATTGCCGTCGACGGCGGAAGCGGGGATGTCGAAGGCGATCGCCTGGATGGCTGCCGCCGTGTAGGGGCCGATTCCGGGGAGTGCTCTCAGACCCGCCTCGTCCTCCGGGAAGCGGCCGCCATGCCGCTCCGCGACGGTGCGGGCGCAGGCATGCAGGTTACGGGCGCGGGCGTAGTAACCGAGGCCTGCCCAGGCAGAGAGCACCTCGTCCTGCGGCGCGGCGGCCAGTGCCTCGACGGTCTGCCAGCGTTCGACGAACCGGCGGAAATATTCGCCCACCGTGGCCACGGTGGTCTGCTGCAGCATGATCTCCGACAGCCAGACGCGATAAGGCGGCGTGCGTTCCCCCGCCGCCGCGCGCCAGGGAAGGGTGCGACGATGTCGATCATACCAGGCGAGCAGGCGGTCGGCGTGGGTCATGGTCAGGTGAGGGAGCGTGGCCTACCATAAGGGCCGGCGTTTGAAAGGGTCCATGCGCGAAAACGGCTTCCGTGCGATCGGCGGTCTGGCCCAGAAGCTCACCTCCGGGCTGGCCAAAGGCGGTGCGAAGGGCAGCGCGGCGACAATCGTGCGCCTCAAGGCCGACTGGCCGGCCGTGGTCGGAGCCGATCTCGCGCGGGTCACGCGGCCCGACGCCGTGCTGGCCGGCCGCGGCGCCCGCGCCGGCAGGGCGCTCAGGCTCAAGGTATCGGGCGCCGCCGCCCTCGAGGTCCAGCACAGGAGCAGCCAGATCGTGGAGCGCGTGAATGCGTATTTCGGCCACAAGATGATCGACGACGTCCGCCTCGTGCAGGGCGCCATCGCCGCGCCGCCATCCGCCTACAGGGCGCCGCGGCCCGATCCCGCGACCGAGACCGCGATCGCCGGCCGCACGGCGTCGGTGAAGGATCCCGAGCTGCGGGCGGCGCTTGCCAAGCTCGGTGTGCGCATCGCCACCGGACGCCGCAACGTGCTGGTTGCGGGGCTGGGCGCGCTGTTCGTGGCCGACGAGCTGCGGGCGCAGTCGCCCGCCGCGAAATACCTCGACCCGCTGCCGGACGATCACGTGCTGGGCAAGGACGACGCGCCCAACATCCTGATCGACTATGCCTCGTTCACCTGCCCCTACTGCGCGACGTTCAACGCCGCGGTGATGCCGGTGCTGCGCAAGGAGTGGATCGACACCGGCAAGATGCGGCTGATCCACCGGCATTTCCCGTCGGATGCCGTTGCCACCCGGGCCAGCCTGCTCTCCGAGGCGGTCGGCAAGGACAGGTTCTTCGCCGCCGTCGACGCGATCTTCCGCACCCAGGTGCAGTGGCTGACGGCGGCCGATCCGGCGACCGACCTGCTGGGCGTGCTGGTGCCCGAGGGCCTCTCCCGGCAGGCCGCCGAGGCCGCCCTGACCAACGACCGGCTTTTGGACAAAGTCGTGGCCGACGTGCAGTCGGGCCAGATGCTGGGGGTACGGTCGACCCCCACCCTGTTCATCAACGAGCAGCATTACGGCAACCCCGGCGGGGCCGACGCCATCGCAGCAATTTTGCGTCAGGTGGGGCGGTAATTGGTTTGACTCCCCACAGGCGTAATTCCCAAGATGTAGTGGAGAGGAACGAGCGTATGCGGAATATCTTGATCGTCGCCGGCGGGGTCGTGGCGGTGGCCGCGATTGCGGCTGGCGTCTGGTTCGGCACCCGTCCGCCTGCCGCCGGCCCGGCGCCGGTGGCGGTGGCGACCGCCGACAAAGCCGCGCTCGCCAGCGTCCAGCCCGGCGACCATGTGCTGGGCAGCCCGAACGCGCCAATCACTGTGATCGAGTATGCCTCCCTCACCTGCTCGCACTGTGCCCATTTCCACACGCAGATCCTGCCCGAGATCAAGAAGAAGTGGATCGACACCGGCAAGGTGAAGTTGGTCTACCGCGACTTCCCGCTCGACCAGGTCGCTGTCAAGGCCGCGCAGATCGCCGAGTGCGCCGGCAACGACAAGTATTTCGGCGTCCTCGACATCATCTTCCGCGGTCAGCCTCAGTGGGCGACCGCGTCCGACCCGCTGGCCGAGATCGCCAAGCCGCTGCGCATCGCCGGCATGGGCGAGAACGAGATCAAGGCGTGTCTCGCCAACGACGCGATGAGCAACGCCGTCCTCAACGACTACAAGAGCGGCGAGGCGCTGGGTGTGAACTCCACGCCGACGCTCTTCATCAACGGTCAGCTTTATCGCGGGTCGCGCTCGGTCGACGAGCTCGACGGCGTGTTCGGCAAGCTTGCCAAGTAAGCAAACAGAGATAAGCAACAGACGGGCGTGGTGTAGATGGTCCAGTTCGACAAGCTCCGGCTCTCCGGCTTCAAGTCCTTCGTCGACCCGACCGAGCTCGCCATCGAGCCCGGCATGACGGGCATCGTCGGGCCCAACGGCTGCGGCAAGTCGAACCTGGTGGAAGCGCTGAAGTGGGTGATGGGCGAGACCTCCGCCAAGCAGATGCGCGGCTCGGAGATGGAGGATGTGATCTTCGCCGGCACCGGCACGCGGCCGGCCCGCAACATCGCCGAAGTGACCTTGCAGCTCGACAACAAGACCCGCACCGCGCCGGCCATGGTCAACGACACCGACCAGCTCGACGTCGTGCGCCGCATCGAGCGCGGCCACGGCTCGGCCTATTCGGTGAACGGCCGCGAGATCCGCGCCCGTGACGTGCAGACGCTGTTTGCCGATGCCGCCACCGGCTCGCGCTCGACCGCGCTGGTCAGCCAGGGCCGCATCGGTGCGCTGATCAACGCCAAACCGGCCGACCGCCGCACCATCATCGACGAGGCCGCCGGCATCACC
>CAYRBQ010000225.1:0-6427 GCA_964422305.1 uncultured Reyranella sp.
AAGGTCGGCCGCCGCGAGCCTCGGCCCGTCGGGGCTGTGGAATGCGACGTTCAGCGCCCAATCGAGGCGCGCCACGTCGGCGAGATAGGGTAGCGCCCGTGCCGGCGTGTAGTCCGCGACGAAGTCCGGGAAGGTGTCGCCATACTCGGCCAGCACCGGCTGCACCGGCAGCTCACCGGCCACGAAGGTCTTCGCCATGGCGCCGAAGAACTCGGCCCCGACCAGGGACTGCACCGTCGGGAAGGTCGCGGCGAGCGCCGAAGCAAGGCTTTGCTGCACATGATGGCGGTGGATGCGCAATCGCGCGGCCGCCGAGATCGAGTCGCCGCGGACGATTGCTGCCAGCTCGGCGCAGTCCTTGCCGGAGAGGTAGCCGGCGAAGGCCTTCTGCAGGTCAGGCAGCGCGAGCATCCGCCCTCCCCGCCAACAGCACCCGCTCGGCACGCCGTGCCTCGTCGAGCAGCACGTCGAGCGCCGGAATGTCGGTGTCCCATTCGACGAGCGTCGGTCGCTTGCCATAGCGGCGCACGATCTCGCCGAACAGACCGAGGACCGCTTCGCCCACACGACTGCCGTGATCGTCGATCAGCACACGCTGGCCGTCGGCATCGTTCACGGCATGGCCGGCCAGGTGATATTCGGCGATGGCCTCGGCCGGTAGCGGCGCCAGCCAGTCCATCGGATCGAGGCGCAGATTGTGCGCCGTGACGACGATGTTGTTCGCGTCCAGCAGCAACCCGCAGCCGCTGCGTCGCGCGAGCTCGGCAAGGAACTCCGGCTCCGACAGCGTCGAATGCCCGAAGGCGAGATAGCAGGAGGGATTCTCGATCGAGACCCGTCGGCCCAGCCGCTCCTGCAATCGCTGCACGTTGCGCACGACGACGGCCAAAGCCTCTTCGGTATAGGGCAGCGGCAGCAGGTCGTTGAAGTAGTGGCCGCCCGCCACGCTCCACGAGAGATGATCGGAGACGAGCTGCGGCTCCAGCCGTTCGATCAGCGCGGCGACGCGGCCAAGGTGCGCCTCGTCGAGTCCTTCGGCGGAGCCGAGCGACAGGCCGACGGCGTGGACGGAGAATTCGTAGTCGCGCCTCAGATGTTCGATCGTCCGCCGCGCCGGCGATCCGGCGAGATAGTTCTCGGCATGGATCTCGAGGAACCCGGTCACCGGCCTGTCGCGAGCGATCTCCGCCAGATGCGGCGAGCGCAGCCCGATGCCGGCGACCGGTTCCATTCGATCAGCTTGCCGTCAGCTTGCCGCCGACGATCTTCTCGCAGGTACCTTTCGGCACCGAGATCCAGGCATCCGCCTGCTTGTCCGTCTTCGACGTGCCGGCGCACGAGGACTTGGCGGTCTGACAGTCGTTCTTGCCGGCCTTGGCGACGCCGTAGCATTTCTCGATATTGCCCTGCGCCTGCGCGGCCACCGGCAGCACGAGCGCGGCGGCGAGCGCCGAGGCGATGGCGAAGCGGGTCGTGTTCATTCTGTCCTCCTTGGAGTGACGGTGCAGTTCTTATACGCCAGAGTGACGCGAGCCGGACGTCACACGCCGGCTATCGTATCCATAGCCTGGGGTCACGAAAACTTGTTCGACAAGCCCGGAAACGCGCAGCTCGCTCCCGGCGACTTCGTCCGGCATCCAGGCCGGCCGGACTGGGGCCTCGGCCAGATCCAGTCGATGATCGGCCATCGCATCACTGTGAACTTCGAGAACGTGGGCAAGCTCGTCATCGACGGGAACGTGGTCGAGCTTGTCCCGCACGACCCGGGGCAAGCCGGGCAGCAGCAACAGTGAGCTCGGCCGGCGTATTGACGTTCAGGAAGGGCGCCGCCCCGCCCGGCCAGTGCAGCTCCTCGAAGACGTGACGCCTGGCGAACTCGTCGACCCGGCGAACGCCTTCCTCGAGGATGGCATGCCGCAGATCCCGCACGAGCTTCACCGACCAGACCGCGAGCGTGTGCTCGCGCCGCTTGCCGTGCCGGACCATCAGCACATCGGGCTCGGGCACGTGCATCAGGCCGCAGAGCCTGACCGTAAGATCGAGCGGCAGAAATGGCACGTCGGCGGGCGCGGTCAGGATCCAGCCGGCGTGCGGATGATGCTTCAGGGACCACTCCATGCCGGCCAGGACGCCGGCCAGCGGCCCCAACCGCCGTCCCTCGCGCTTCGCCGCTCGCTGGATATCCGGCGGGTCAGCGATTACCGGCACCTTCAAGGCGCGGAAAGCCGGCGCCGGATCGTTGGCCACGACGACGAGGTCCATGACCTGCGGCCGCAGCCTCTCCACCACATGCGCCACCATCGGCCGGCCGCCGAGCGGCCGCAGCGGCTTCAGTGGGCCGGGGCCCATGCGCCGGCCCTCGCCGCCTGCGAGCACGACCCCGACCAGGGCGCCACTGCGCACGGGCCCGATTTTTTGCAACGCTTTCGCCGCCATGGTGGCACTATGCGGCCCGAAGCGTAGCAAGCAAGGGGAGGAACGCATGGCGCTCAGCATCGCCAAGGTCGCGACGTGGCTTCACCAGGTCGACAAGTCGCGGGCCGTCGTGGGCTGGTGGCCCGAGCAGTTCGCCACCGACGACGAGCGGCTGGCCTACAAGGTCCAGGACGCCTTCCTGAAGAAGCAGGTCGTCAAGCAGGGCCCGCTGGTAGGCTACAAGATCGCGCTGACCTCGCCGCAGATCCTGGCGCAGACCGGCCTCAAAGGGCCCGCCTACGGCCCGATCCGCAAAAAACGCGTGTTCGAGCACAAGGCCACGGTGCGCGCCGATCGCTGGACGCGCCTCGGCGCCGAGCTCGAGATCGTCTTGATCGTGAACGCCGACGTCCCCGCACCGAAGGGTAGGCCCTACGACAAGGAGTCGATCGCGGAATATGTCGGCGAAGCGCGCGCCGGCTTCGAGCTCATCGAGGATCGCGGCGCCGACTACAGCCGCCTCGCGGTCAATCCGTTGATCATGGACGCCGGCTGGAACGGCGGCTCCGTGCTCGCCAAGCCCAACAAGGACTGGCGCAAGCTCGACCTCGGCAACCTCGAAGGCTCGGTTTCCTTCGACGGAAAGGTCGTGCGCACCGGCCATTCCGGCGACGTGCTGGGCCACTGCTACAACTCGCTGGCCTGGCTCGCCAACAAACTGGGCGATCACGGCAAGCGCCTGAGGAAGGGCATGATCGTCTCGTCGGGCAGCATGGTCGCCTGCCAGTTCGTCCCGCCGGGCAGCACCGCCACCGGCCGCATCGAAGGGCTGGGCGAAGTGACGCTCAAGTACAAGCTGCCGAAGTAGCCCTCAGGCGAAGCTGGGATCGGGCCGGAGCTGGCGCCACGAGAGGCGGCGCACGGCCTCGCGCCCGACGACCAGAGCGTCGTAGTCGTCGGGAAAGAGCTGGGCGATCGCCGGATCGAGTGCGTTGAGGCCGCCGGCATAGGCGCCGAAGGCCGGCAGGATCAGGCGATAGCCGTCCGTCAGGAAGCAGCGCCGCCTGAGGCCGCGCCCGCGCACCGTCAGCGCCGCGACCGGATGATAGTGGCCGGACACCTCGCCTTTGACCGGCCCGAACTGTGCCTCGTGTCTGAACACCAGCGGTCCGCGGCCGATCTCCTCTGCGACCTCGCCCCATCCGGCGGGCGGCGGTGCGGGATCGTGGTTGCCCGCGATCCAGACGAAGTGCGCCCGCGAGGTCAGCCTCCCGATCTCCGCCCGCTCCTCCTCGGGCAGACGCGCGACGGCATCCCGATCGTGGAAGGAATCCCCCAGGCAGACGACCGTCTTCGGCCGCACCGCCGCGATCAACCGGGCAAGCCCCGTCAGAGTCTGGCGCGTGTCATGGCGCGGCAGCAGCTTGCGTGCGCTGACGGCGTAGGACGACCCCTTCTCCAGGTGGAGATCGGCGACGGCGAGCAGCCGCTCGGCGGGCCAATGCAGTGCCCCCATCGGCAAGGCCTCCAGCCGCTCTCCGGCGCAGATGAACTCGAGACCGATCATGGATGGATGACGACCTTCGCGCCGGTCGGCACCAACGACCACAGCTCACGGATTTCCGCGTCGGTCACGGCGATGCAGCCGGTGGTCCAGTCGCGGTGCGGATGCGGTATGCCGAACTTCCGCCAGCCATTGGGCAGGCCGTGGATGTAGATGTCGCCGCCCGGCGGGACTCCCAGCCCGGCGGCATGGGCCCGGTCGTCGATATCGGGATACGAGACACGCAAGGAGAGATGAAACGAGCTGCGCGGATTGCGCGCATCGATCGTGTAGGTGCCTTCGGGAGTCCGGCCGTCGCCTTCGCGCTCCTTGTGCCGCTCCGGCGCGAATCCCAGCGCTACGCGATATCGCTTCAACAGCCTGCCCTCGCGTCTCAGCTCCAGGCGTCGCTCGCGCTTGAAGACCTCGACGAGATCGGCCTGGCCGTCCCGGGGCGCCATCGGCGGCGCCGACTCCGGCGGTCCGAAGCGTCGCCGGATTCCTGCCACTATCTCCCGTAGAGTCATGGCGCGCACGATTGACCCGATGCCGACCGGTGCGCAAGGTGCCGCGATGCCTCGTCCTGTGTGTCTTCTGCTGCTGGCAATGCTGGCAGGTGCGCCGCCGGCCTTCGGACAGATGCAGCCGCATCGTGCGGAGTACACGCTTCGCCTCGGCACGGCTGCCAACGCGCCGCGCATCGGCACGGCGGTGCACGACCTGGCGCAGGATTGCGCCGGCTGGCGCCTCAAGCGCGACATCACGACCGAGATCGCGCTGACGGCGGCGTGGAAGATGAGCCTGTCGTCCAGGCTCGACGGCGAGGAGCTGCGCAGCGGCAACGGCCTGCGATTTCGCACGCTGCAGAACCAGAACGGCAACCAGCGCGAAACCAGGGGCCGGATCCAGAAGGGGGCCGGCGAGGCGCGTGCGGAAATCTCCTACGCCGAGGGTCCGCCGTCCCAGTTCACGCTGCCGTCGTCGACGTTGATGCCGGTGGCCGCCATCGAATACCTGGTCGAAAGGCTGGAGGCCAAGGCCGCCTCGTTTCCGGCGCTGATGTTCGACGCCGAGGTGATCGGCGATGCCTTCCTGATCGACGTGACGGAGCTCGGCCTCGACCGCCTGCGCGGCGCCCGGCCCGCGGACAAGGCCGTGACGTTGCCGACCGGGAGGTCCTGGGCGGCTTTCATGAGCTTCACGCGCGGTCGCCAGCAGGCGCAGAGGCCGCTCTTCTCCGTCACGACCCAGGTCTACGAGAACGGCGTCCTCGACCGGCTGACGGTCGAGACCGGTCTGGTCACGGTGACCGCGGACCTGCAGGCCCTCGAGATGCGGCCCGCCCCGACCTGCCCCAAGTCGTAGCGACCTCATCCATACCGCGCCTCGCTGCGTATGCGGGGTATGTCGGTTTCGATCGTCTGGTTTCGCAACGACCTTCGCCTCGGCGACAATCCCGCGCTCCTCGCCGGCCTCGGCTCTGGCCGGGCGGTCCTGCCGGTCTACGTGCTGGACGAGGAAACGGACGGTGTCCGCGTCCCCGGCGCCGCGTCGCGCTGGTGGCTGCATCATAGCCTGCAGTCGCTCGACGCTTCGCTGCGCACGCTCGGCTCCCGCCTGATCCTGCGGCGCGGCCCGGCCGAGCAGGCGATCGCCGGGCTCGCCGCCGAGACCGGCGCCGAAGTGATCTACTGGAATCGCATCTACGACCAGGGCTCGCGGGAACGTGATGCACGGTTGAGGGCGGCGCTCGGCGATCGCGGCGTGCGAGCCGAGAGCCTCAAGGCCAACCTGCTGTTCGAACCCTGGGAAGTGAAGACGCTGAGCGGCGAACCGTTCAAGGTGTTCACGCCATTCTGGCGGGCCTGCCGTGGCCTTCCCTCGCCCGGCCATCCCCTGCCCGCCCCCAAGTCGCTGCCTGCCCCCGGACTTTGGCCATCGAGCGACGCCCTTGCCGCCTGGCGGTTGCTGCCGACCTCGCCCGATTGGGCCGGCGGATTGCGCGCAAGCTGGGCCCCGGGGGAACCCGGCGCCCTCGCCCGGCTTACGGCCTTCCTCGACAACGCACTCGAACGCTATCGCCGGGCCCGCGACCTGCCCGCTGTCGAGGGCACATCGCGCCTCTCGCCTCATCTCGCCTTCGGCGAGATCGGCCCGCGCCAGATCTGGAAGGCCGCGACGGCGCGCGGTCACTCGGCGGCGACGGAGAAGTTCCTCGCCGAGCTCGGCTGGCGCGAGTTCGCCTACAGCCTGCTGTTCCATCACGGCGACCTGGCACAGCGGAACTTCCGGCCCGAGTTCGATGCCTTTCCCTGGGCCGACGAGGGCGACCAGCTCGATGCCAGGCGTCGCGGCCGCACCGGCAACCCCAAAGTCGATGCCGGGAAGCGCGAGCTCTGGACCACCGGCTGGATGCACAACCGAGTACGCATGATCGCCGCTTACTTACTGACGAAGGACCTGCTGATC
>CAYRBQ010000226.1:0-6405 GCA_964422305.1 uncultured Reyranella sp.
GTGGTCATTCCGGCAAAGCCACAAGCCAAGGCCCGTGCTCGCTTCGGGAAGAACGGTGCCGTGCCATTCACGCCGAAGCAGACGATCGTGGCGGAGGCGTGGGTGCGGATGGCGGTGGTGCAGGCTGTCGGCACGCCGAGGCTCGAGGGGCCGATCGCGCTGCGGGCAGAGTTCGTGATGCCCATTCCCCGGAGCTGGTCACGCGCGAAGCAGACGGCTGCCCTTAACGGCGCGCTGCACCCGACGGGGAAACCGGACTGGGACAACCTGGCCAAGCTGGTCTCGGACGCGCTGAACGGCATCGCATGGGCGGATGACGCGGCGGTCGTGCGGGCCGAGGTGGTGAAGCGATACGGGCCGGAGCCTCAGACCATCGTCGAATGGTGGACCCTGGGCGCGGACATGGCCCGCGCGTCCACAGGGATGGGGCAGGAGGCGGCTGCGCTGCTGTAGGGCTAGGGTGGTAGCCCCAGACGCGCGAAACCCCGCCAGCGGTCACTGGCGGGGCTGCGCGGGGGTGGTGCGGGAAGGGTGGGTTAGCCTAGCGCGACGCGGAATAGCATCGCCAGCGCCGCCAGGGTGGCGATGTAGAGGGCGGCGGGCACGGGGCTAGGCCCCTTGCTCGAACGGCGCCGCATCCATGGCGTGCTGCAGCGCGCTGGCTGCGTCATGGGCGAACCATTCGACCGCGAACCAGACGAGAGCTCCGATGGTTACGGCGCCGTCGCGCGGCGCCCAGTGCTCGCCCGTCTCGTCCTGGTAGGCGTAGAGCGCGGCATCGATGTCGGAATACCACTCGGGCACCTTGGCGGCGATGTCGTAGTTGTAGATCAGCCCGCGCGGCGCATGGCAGCCGGCGCAATCCGTCGTCTCAAGATGGCGGAGCACATCTTTGGCGGTCGCGCCCTTCTCGTGCTCGAAGGCATCGCGCGTCCATTCGATGATGGCGTCTGCGATGTCGCGGCCTTCGCCGCTGTCCAGGCGATCGCGCCATGTCGACAGGATGGACAGGGCCCACTCGGTCTCACGGTTCATCGTTCCGATTCCTCTCTCGTGATCGGCGCCAAGAGCCTGGCATCCGTTCGGCAGTCCGGTCGGGCCGGGCTGCCTAGGCGGATGTCAGGCGTGCACCTTGCCATCATCGCCGATGTAGAGATCCACGCCGCTGTAAACCTTGCTCGCCTTGGACAGCCGGTCGCCGACATCGCCAGCGCCGCGGTCCCAGAATCCGGCGCCATGGCTGTTGCGCGTCAACCAAAAGTCGTGGCCCATGTGATCCATGGGACGGCCGGTGACGCGCATCATCTCGGCGACATCGGCCGCATTGGCGCGCAGGAAATCCGCGCAATCCTCGCGCATCTCGGCCAGCGTAGCCTCGGCGATGTCGTCCTCGTCATAGTTGTCGTCGAGAGGGTTCCCCTCGTCATCCGTGGAGGCCCAGATCGCGCAATCCACGTAGCCTTGAAAGAAATCGTCAAGGCCGATCGGATCGGCTTCCGGGATGCCGTAGTCCTCGTCTGTGTATTCGGCGAGATCCGCGGCAATGGCATCGGCTGTGCCAGCCTCGAAAGCTTCCCAGAGCTCATCTAGAAACTCACTCGCGTTGAACGCGGAGGCAGTGTACTCGAAAGGCGAGTAGGAGCGGGCGTTGTCGGCTGCAGCGTGGCAAAGGCTGGCGTGCACGTCGCGGATGCTCTCGGCATCGGCCTTGATGCGGCCGTCCGCGTCGGTCCGGTAGGTCTCGCCGAGCTCGGGCACGTTGTGGCAGGCGATGCCGTGGCCATGGTTCCAGCCGCGCCGGTACGCATCGGCGAGGTGATCGGCCTGATAGGCTTCCGGGATGGTGTCGGGGGTGCTGCGCGCCATAGGTCAGCCCTCCGCCTTGGCGATGGCGGCGCGGCAGGGTTGAAGGCCGCCCGGCCCGTAGTCTTGGCAATCGCACAGGTGCTCACTATCCCGGAGGCGCGCGCAGGCGGCGCGGGCCGTCCACTCTCGCGCCGCGCGTTCCGCTTCCGCGCGAGTGTCGAAAGCGCCGATCCAGACGCGGGCTTCATCATCGGCCCACGCCTCGTACACACCGGCAGTGTCGTCATAGGTCACCATGTCCTGATCCTTCCGTGCATGTTGTCAGTGGTGGTAGACTGACGGCATGGCGGACGGCATGTCAACAGAAAACAACTCATCATCGGACGATGACGGCAAGGCCGAGCTGATCCCGGCGCGGCGGGGGCCGGGAAGGCCGCCATTCGACCGCACGGCAGAGCGCAAGGCGCAGCTATTCGAGTGTCTCGCCCAGGGAGACAGTCTCACCAAGGCAGCACGGAAAACAGGCGTTTCCATCACTTCTGCGAATACCTGGAGCCGCGAGCCAGGTGCCGATAACGCCTTGATTTTGGCCCGTCAGAGGCACCTCCAGCGTACCGGAGCAGGCATTGTATACCGCCGCCTTATTGACATTGTGAATAAGCGAAAGCGCAACGCCAGCCCGGATGACGATGACCCGTTCGTCTATCCCGCGTCGGTCAGGGCCAAGGTCGGCTTGGATCTCCTGCGAATCGCTGGCCACACGGAGGCGGCGGGCGCGGCCTTGCTCGACTCTAGCCGTACCGCAGCCTTGCACGAGCTGACGGAGGAGCAGCTTCGGGCCCACATCTCGGCGGCGCAATCGACGCTGGCTAGCCTCGCTCCGCCGACCGATGCGCCCGCCGAAGCGCCCGACTCTCCCGACCTGTCCAGCTTGCTCTAGGGGGCGCGCTACCTTCTGAGGGTAGCGGGGCGCCTTCGCCGCTCTCGGCCTCGCCGTCTCGGTCCCGCGCCTGGCCTCCCACCCCCGGGGGAGGGGTCGCGCGAGCGCGCGCGCTTCAGTCACCCTCGCCGCTACAAAATCCGCGTAATTTCAAAACCTTAGACACAAAAAAGAACCCGCTGCATCGCTGCAGCGGGCCTAGTTCACAGGATCGGAGGAGATCGGAGCAGCCGCAGCACCCCGCCGCGGCGTGCTGATCCTACCAACATTTCGGACAACATGCTATCCTGCCGTCCGGAGAACCTGCGCATGCCCCAGCCGCTCGCCTACAATCGAGCCTTCGATTTCGGCGTCTTCGCCCCGGCCACCGTGCCCGAGCACGGCGCGCGCACGAACACCGAGTTTGACCGAATCGCCGCGTCGGTTGCGGGCATCCGGGGCAACCTGGCGCTGATCCAGCGCGACGACGGGGCGCCGGCGAACAGCATCGTCACCCTCGACACCCTCGCCCCCACCGTGCGCACCCTGATGGGGGGCTGGACGCCGCGGGGCGGCTGGGTCACCGCCACGCCCTACGCCGCGCGCGATTTCGTGGTGGGTCCCGACGACCTGCCGTACATCTGCGTCGTCGGGCATACATCGGGCGTGTTCGCCACCGACAAGGCCGCGAACCGCTGGCAATCCGTCTACGCCGATGCCGCCGCGCTCAACTCCCTCGCCACTGTGCTCTCTACCGGCTCGAGCGTGGCCCGGACGCTGGCCGACCGCTTCGCTACGGAACTGAACGTGCTGGATTACGGCGCGATCACGGACGGCACCGGCGACAACTCGACAGCGTTCGGCACCGCTATTTCCGTCGCCGCCGCCCGTGGCGGCGGAACCATCTTCATACCGGAGGGCGACTACCGCTTCACCGCCGGCGTGACCGTCAGCGCTACGGGCGTGCGTTTCCGGGGCACGGGCGAGAAGACTATCATCCGTGGCGTCGGCAGCTTCGATACCTTCACGTTTACGGGCGGCTCCCTGAGCACCGGGATCGAGAATGTCTCGTTCCAGTCGGCCCTGAAGACCGGCGGGTACGACGTGAAGGTCAACAGCGCGTTCCGGTGTACGCTTCGGAACCTCATCATCTTCAACACGTATGGCGGGCTCGATTTTAGCGGCGCTCTGAGCAATCAGCACGAGATCATCGACGTGCAGATTCAGTCGTTCCGCGGCCCCATCGCCATCAATTGGCAGGGCACGAACGGCGCCAAGGTCGGCGGGTCCGACATGTACCAGGTGCGCGTCGGCGAGACGAGCTACGTTGGCGGCGGCACCGCGCTCAACATCGACGGCGATGTGGCCAGCCTGAATCTGTGGGGTTTCTTCACCAACGGCGCCCCGGCCGGCGCGTCTAACCTGAATTACGGTGTTCGCGTGCACAACACGATCGGCGCTACTCTCGCGCCGCGCTTCATCAACGGCGTGAATGTGCAGTGCGAGTTCGCCAAGATCGACGGCGTGCGGCTGGACGCCGGCGAGCAGATCACCTTCCTGGACCTGTACGCGTCGGCCGCGATCGAGAACGGGGTCACCATCGCCAACGGTGTTGAAAAGGTGTCGCTCGTCGCCCCTTACATCGTCGTCAACGGGCGCCACGGCGTCTACCATGCAGGCCGAGACCTGACGGTGGCGGGCGGCGTCATATCGGGGAACAGCCAAGCCGGCGCCTACGCCGACAACAGGGGCGACTACGACGGCGTGCACTGCGCCGCGACCTGCATCGGCGCTTCGCTCGTCGGCACGCGCATCGGCTTCGTCAGCGGCCTGTCGCAGCGGTTTGGTGTGTACGGCGCGGCCGGCGCTCAGCTCATCTCCGTTTCCGGATGCAACCTGAACGACAACATGCTGGCCGGTGCGCGCGACGATACTGCCGGCGCGCTGGGTAACATGCGCGTCGTGGGCAACGTCGGCACGACTTCCGATTTCATCGGCGGTATAATGCAAGGCGCCCCGGCCGGCGCGCGCGGGTGGCTGACGCCCGTGATCGTGGCCGGCGTCATCACGGGCGTCGTGATCGTCGACGAAGGCAGGCACTACGACAGCGCGCCGACCGCGTTCGTGTTCGACCGCGGCGGCGGAACCGGCGCCAGCATTACGGTCAACGTGGCGGGGGGCAGGATCATCGGTGCGACCATCGGTTCCGGCGGAAGCGGGTACAGCGCGAACACGAAGATCTATCTGCGGCCGGCCACCACGGTCGGCTCCCTGCGGGCTTTCAACACGGGCGCGGCGAGCGCCGAACTGCGTCTTCGGTCGCAAAACTTGGGCGTGGTTACGCTGGGGTCGGAGCAGGGCACCGTTCTGACCTGCACGCCTGTTGCTTCGACCGTGAATCAGTTCCAGATGGTCGGCTCGGCGACCGGGACCAGCCCTGAGCTGCGCGCCATCGGCGACGACGCCAATCTGGACTTGCGGCTGGTCCCGAAAGGCACGGGTCTGGTCCGCTTCGGCACGCTGACCGTCAGCGCGGACGCGCCGGTCAACGGCTACATCGAGATTAAGACGGCCGGCGGCGGCACCGTTAAGCTGGCGACGATCGCCTGATGGCGGCGCTGCGCGGCCGTTACCGCCCCCGCGCCCAGGCGGCCCCGCCGCCGCCGGCGGAGCCGGTCGACCCGCGCCAGGCGGCGATCGCCGAGGCGACGAAGGCGCTGAACGCCGCCAAGCGGGCGCTGAAGGTGAAGCAGGCGCGGAACAGCCTGCGGGCGTTCATCGAGCTCTGCATGCCGGATCCGGAGTTCCCGGACGACCCCGACAAGAGCCTGTTCGACTGCGAGCCCCACCACCGCATCCTGATCGACATGGTGGAGGCGATCGAGCGCCGGACCATGCTGCGCGCCGCGTGCTCGATGCCGCCCCAGCACGGCAAGAGCCTGATCCTGAGCCGGTTCGGGCTGGCCTGGATCCTGGGCCGCAGCCCGCACCTGCGTGCCCTGTTCGCCACCTACGCCGACAGCCTGGCCGATACTCGCGGCGACGAGCTCCGCACCGTGCTCGAGAGCCGGGTCTTCCGCGAGGTTTTCCCGAAGGCTGCCCTGAAGCGCGGCTCGCGGTCCAAGTCGGAGATGGTCTTCGAGGCCGGCGGGTCGATCAACCTGGTCGGCCGCGGCTCGGGCACCACCGGCCGGCCCTGCGACCTGTTCGTGATCGACGATCCCTACAAGGACGAGGCCGAGGCCGCCAGCGACACGGTGCGCGAGAGCATCCGCAACTGGTACACGGCCGTCGCGCAGACCCGGTGCCCGGTCTGGGCGCCCATCCTGATCGTGCACACGCGCTGGCACGAGGACGACCTGCTGGGGTGGCTGACGGACCCCGAGCACCCGGTGAACCGGGCGAATCCCGAGCGCGCGAAGCGGTGGAAGTACGTCAACCTGCCGTCGCCCGTGAACGACCCGGACCTGGCCGCGGCGCTGGGGTTGCAGGTCGGCGACGCGCTGTGGCCGAAGCGGTTCCCACTACACCACCTGCAGGAGATCCGGGAGAACGGGCCGCGCATCTACGCGGCGCTGTACCTCGGCCAGCCGGCGCCGGAGGACGGCGACTTCTTCCGCGCCGAGCACATCCAGACCTACGAGCCGCGTGAGCTGCCGAAGGCGCTGCGCATCTACGCC
>CAYRBQ010000227.1:0-6395 GCA_964422305.1 uncultured Reyranella sp.
GCGGCGGCGCAGGTCGGCGAGGATCTGATCTTTCGAAAGCCCCTCCTTGATCCGCTCCTCGAAGTCCTTCAAGCGCACAAAGATCACGGCCGTGTTCGGCGCATTCGTGAATGTGGCCCCGTCGAAACCCGCGAACGCGACGGCCGCCAAGACGCCGGGGCGCGACACGATGATGTCCGAGGCGCGCCGCACGACGGCGTCTGTACGCTCAAGCGTCGCCCCCGAAGGAAGCTGGAATACGGTGATGAAATAGGTGCGGTCGAGCTGCGGGATGAGCCCGGTCGGCGTCGCGGCGAGGCGGTTCCAGGTGAGGAAAAGGAGGCCGCCGTAGACAACGAGCAATAACGCCGCGATCCGCACGAGCCGTGCCGTCAAGGCGCCGTAGCCGCGAGAAAGGGCCTCGAAGCTCCAGTTGAAGGCATTGAAGAACCAGCGCACGGGGGCACCCAGCGCCGAAAGCCAACCGCCTTTCGATTCATAGTGGCTCTTGTGCGGCTTCAAGAGAACCGCGGCCATGGCGGGCGAGAGTGTGAGCGAAACGAAGCAGGAAATCGCCGTCGAGGCGGCGATGGTGATGGCGAACTGCTTGTAAAAGGAGCCCTGAAGCCCCGTGATGAAGGCCGTCGGCAGGAAGACGGCGATCAGCACGAGCGAGATGGCGATCAGCGCGCCGCCGACCTCGTCCATGGTCTTGTGCGCGGCTTCCTTGGGCGACATGCCCTGCGTCAGGTAGCGCTCGACATTCTCGACCACGACGATCGCGTCATCGACCACGATGCCGATCGCCAGGACCAGGCCGAACAGCGACAGGGTATTGAACGAGATGCCGACCGCAGCCATGACGGCGAAGGATCCGATCAGCGAGACCGGGATCGCCAGGATGGGGATGATCGCCGCCCGCCAGGTCTGCAGGAACAGGATCACCACGATGACGACCAGGATCAGCGCCTCGAACAGCGTCGTGATGACGGCGTCGACGGAGGCCTGGATGAAGGTGGTGGGGTTGTAGACGATCGAGTAGTCGAGGCCCGACGGGAAGTTCTTCTTGAGCCGCTCCATCTCCGCGATGATCGCGTCCGAGGTGGAGAGCGCGTTGGAGCCCGGACGCTGGAAGACGCCGAGCGCCGTAGCGGTCTTGTTGTTGAGGTAGGCGTTCAGCGTGTAGTCCTGCGCGCCCAGCTCGACCCGGGCGATATCGCGCAGGCGGGTCACCGATCCATCGGGTTCGGCGCGGACGACGATGTTCTCGAACTCCTCGGGCGCGCTGAGGCGTCCCAGGGTGCGGACCGACAGGGTGAAGCCGCCGGGCGACACGGCCGGCGCCTGGTTCACCGCACCCGCTGCGACCTGCAGGTTGGCGGCGCGGAGGGCGAGGATGACCTCGCCCGCCGTCAGGTTGCGGGCGGCGACGCGGGCGGGATCGAGCCAGACGCGCATCGAGTAGTCGCGGCCACCGAACACCAGCACGTTGCCGACGCCGTCGACGCGGCTCAGCACATCCTTCACGTAGAGCGTAGCGTAGTTCGAGATGTACTGCTGGTCGCGCGTGCCGTCAGGCGACGTCATGTGCACGACCATCATCAGGTCGGGCGAGGCCTTGCGAACGACGATGCCGAGCCGCTGCACGTCCTCCGGCAGGCGGGGCTGCGCGACGGCGACGCGGTTCTGCACCAGCACCTGGGCCTGGTCGATGTTCACGCCCGGCCGGAAGACGACGTTGATCGACAGCCTTCCGTCGCCGGTCGACTGCGAGTTGATGTAGAGCATGTCGTCGACGCCGTTGACCTCGAGCTCGATCGGCGTGGCGACGGTCTCGGCGATGACCTCGGCCGAGGCGCCCGGATAGACGGCGGTGATGTTGACCGTCGGCGGGGCGATCTCGGGATACTCGGCCACGGGCAGGCCGCGCTGGGCGATGAAGCCCACGATCAGGATGATGACCGACAGGACCGACGCGAAGATCGGCCGGTCGATGAAGAAATGTGAAAAGCGCATGCGGGGCCCTTACTTGGCCTTGGCGACGATCTCGCCCTTCTGCGGCACCACCTTGGCGCCGGGCCGCACCATCGGGTTGGCGAGGCCGTCGAGCACGACGCGGTCGGTCGGCTCCAGGCCGGAGCGGATCACCCGAAGTCCGTCGACGATCTGACCGAGAGTCACAGGCTTGGCCTGGACCACGTTGTCCTTGTTGACGGTGAACACGATCTTGCGCGCCTGATCGGAGATCACCGCAGAATCGGGGATCAGGAGTGCATCGTACTCGCCGCCGAAGAGCTGCAGGCGGCCGAACACGCCCGGCGTCAGGAGCTGGTCCTTGTTGTCGACCAGCGCGCGCGCGCGGATCGTGCCAGACCGCGCGGTCATGGTGTTGTCGACGAAGTCGACCTTGCCGGTGCGGGTCCAGTCGGTCTCGTCGGACAGGCGGATGCGCACGGGATTGGCGCCGTCGCGCGACGAGGCGAGCGCGCCCGACAGGATGAGGCGGGCGTAGCGGAGGTGATCTGCCTCGGAGATGTCGAACACGAAGCGGATCGGGTCCAGCGTCACGATCGTGGCAAGAAGCGTCGCGCCTGTCTGGCCACCGGCGATCAGGTTGCCCGCATCGACCTTGCGATCGGAGATGCGACCGCTGATCGGCGCCTTCACATCGGTCCATTCGAGGTTGAGCTCGGCCGATTTCAATCCGGCTTCGGCCGCCTTTTGTTGCGCACGCGCGACGTTGAGGTTGGCCTTGCGGGTGTCGAACTCCTGGTCGGTGATGGTCTTCGACCGTATCAGCGACGCGCCGCGATCGACCTGCGCCTCGGCGAGCTCGACCTGCGCTTTGGTACGCGCGACCTCGGCGGCTGCGCTTTCGACGGCGATCTCGAAGGGCCGCTTGTCGATGACGAACAGGAGATCGCCCGCCGTGACGAGCTGGCCATCGCGAAACTCCAGCTTGTCGATAAAACCTGAGACTCGCGCGCGCACCTCGACCGACGCGACCGCCTCGAAGCGGCCGGAATACTCGTCCCACTGCGTGACGCGTTTGGCGAGCGGCTCGGCGACGCCGACCGGCATGGCGGGCGGGCCGCCTTGCGCAACCGCTGCGGTCGGCGCGAGCAAAAGAACGGCGATGGAGAAGAGACGGCGGCTGACGGACAAAAGGAACTCCCCCGCGACGGCGCGCGCGTTGCGTGTCGACATGTGGTTGCGCCACCGCACGGTGTCAATTGTGCGGCAGGTATACGTCTGTTCATGCGGCCCGACGGTGCTGGCAAATTGCAAGCACATGGTGGTTTGTTGCGCGGTCCGCTGGCGGTCGCGCAATCATCGGGCCAGAATTGGACCATGCGCGCGGAGAACTCGGTCCGGTTTGCGGTGATCGTCAATCGCCTGGCCCACAAAGGCCGCGCGGGCCGTCGCTGGCCCGCGATGAAAGGCGAGCTGGAGAAGCGCCTGGGTCCCGTCGAAGCGCTGTTCACTGAAGCGCCGGGGCACGCCACCGTCCTTGCCCGGGAAGCCCTCGCCAAGGGCGCTCGCCGGTTCGTGGCCGTCGGTGGCGACGGCACGGCCAACGAAACACTGAACGGCCTGATCGGGCCAGACGGTCGTCTCGTCGCGCCCGACGCCGTGCTCTGCCCGATACCGGCCGGCACCGCCAACGAACTCTGTCGCGCACTTGGTTACCTTGGCGATACCGTGCAGGCCTATGACGCGGCGGCCGGCACGGGATCGCGCGCGATCGATCTCCTCCGAGTTCGTTGCGTCGGCCTCGATGGCCAGCCGGTCGATCGCTTCGGCTATCTCATCGTCTCGGTGGGCGGCGCGGCCGAGATCAGCCACCGGACGTCCCGGTCGCGCTGGCTGAAGAAGCTCGGCGAGATCGCCTATCTCCTGATGACGCCCGTCGTGACGTTGGGTTATCGCCCGCGACTGACCGCCCTGTCGATTGACGGAGCGCCTGCCCATCGCCGCAGGATATTCACCGCCATGGTGGCCAACACCGAGAACGGTGGCGGCGGCATGAAGCTGGCGCCCGGCGCCCGCTTCGATGATGGCGTTCTCGATCTTGTCGAGGTCGAGGACACGTCCAAGGCCGCCATCCTGCTGAGGATCCTGCCCAGGACCTACAGCGGCGCCTATGTCGACCATCCGAGCGTGCGGGTCGCCTCCGGCAAGCTCTTCCGCTTCGAGAGCGACTTCGACACCCTCGTCGACCTCGACGGCGAGACGGTCGGCAAGCTGCCGCTCGAGGTCTCGGTTTTACCCAGGGCGTTCAATGTCGGCGTCGCTATCATGGCGCCATGAAGAAAAAGAGGTTCGGTACGCCGCTCAAGCGCTCGGCCGTCAAGATCATGATGCTGGGTTCGGGCGAGCTCGGCAAGGAGGTGGTGATCGAGGCGATGCGGTTGGGCGTCGAGGTCATCGCCTGCGACCGCTACGCCGATGCACCGGCCATGCTGGTGGCCAACAGCTCGCACGTCTTCAATATGCGCGATGGCGGGGAGATGCGGCGCATCGTCGAGAAGGTGAAGCCCGATTTCATCGTGCCCGAGATCGAGGCGATTGCGACCGACACGCTGGTCGAGCTCGAGAAGGAGGGATGGACCGTCATTCCAACGGCGCGTGCAGCGCGCCTCACGATGGATCGACGCGGCATCCGCAAGCTTGCCGCGGAAAAGCTCAAGCTGCCGACCTCGCCCTATCGCTTCGCCGCGAGCCTCGAGGAACTGCAGGCCGGCGCGAAGGCCGTCGGCTTCCCCTGCTTCATCAAGCCCACCATGTCCTCCTCCGGTCACGGCCAGAGCGTGGCGCGCAAGCCCGCCGACATCGCGCGAAGCTGGAAGCAAGCGATGGAAGGCACGCGCGCCAGCACCGGCCTGGTGATCGTCGAGGGCGCCATCGACTTCGACTACGAGATTACGCTGCTCACCGTCCGGCACGACGCGGGCTTCGCCTTCTGCGAGCCGATCGGTCACATCCAGGTCGACGGCGACTATCGCGAGAGTTGGCAGCCGCACGCCATGACCGCGGCGGCGCTGAAGAAGGCGCGCGACATCGCGAAGAAGGTCGTGAACAACCTCTGCGGCCGCAACGGCCGCGGCCTGTTCGGCGTCGAGCTGTTCGTGAAGGGCGACAAGGTCTGGTTCTCCGAACTGTCGCCGCGCCCGCACGACACCGGAATGGTCACCATGGTCTCGCAGAACATGAGCGAGATGGAGCTGCACGTGCGCGCCATCCTCGGCCTGCCGATTCCCGGGATCACCTGCCGCGCCGCCGCCTCGGTGCCGGTCTTGGCCGACGGCACCATCGCCGACCCTACCTACATGGGGCTGGAGAAGGCCTTGGCGCAGCCCGGCACGTCGGTACGCATCTTCGGCAAGCCCGAGGTGAAGGGCCATCGCCGCATGGCGGTGGCTCTGGCCACCGGCCGCACCGTCGCGGAGGCCCGGCGCAAGGCCAAAGCTTCGGCGAGCCACCTCAAAGTCGGCTGATTTACCTCTGAGGTAATTGCTTCTGATCCGGCATCCTGGAGGATGGCGTCGCGCGGCCATGCGCAAGGAGAAGCCAATGGGCGAGTGGCTCGGCGTCCTGATCGCCATCGTCTCGAGCTGCCTCGGCGGCACGGCGGCAGCGGTGACGCGCTATCTCGTGGGCAACGCCGATCCGCTGACGCTCGCCATCCTGCGCTGGGGCATCGGCTTTCTCTGTGTGCTGCCGATCGCGTTGTTGCTGCGTGTGCGGTGGCCGGCGCGCACCGACTGGCCGGCCGTCGCAGGCCTCGGCATCTGCTTCTTCGGCCTGATCTTCATCCACAACAACGTCGCCAACGGCTACACGACGGCAGCCCGCGCGAGCCTCGCGCTCTCCACCCTGCCGCTGCAGACCATGGTGGTAGGCGCGCTGCTGGGCATCGAGCGGCTGACCGCGCGCAAGGCCACGGGAGTCGGTATCGCGGTCCTCGGTGTCTTCGCCGCCCTCGCCTCGGGCCTCTCCGACGCCCCGCCTGATGCCTGGTACGGCGAATTGATCATGAACGGCGCCGTGCTCTGCATGGCCTTCTACAATGTCTGGTCGCGGCCCTTCATCCAGCGGTCGAGCGCGCTGGGCTTCCTCGCTGTCGGCATGGGCAGTGGCGCGGCGGTGCTGGTCGTCGCGGGTCTCGTCACCGGCCGTGTTGCTATCTTGGGCAGCTTCGACGCGCCGCTATGGATCGCCGGTGTCTATCTCGGCGTCGCCGGCGGTGCGCTCGCTTTCATCCTCTGGGTGATGGCGCTCCAGCGCGCCTCGCCGACGCGCGTCGCCAACACCATGACGGTCAATCCCATTGCCGCCGCGCTGCTCGCCCAGCAACTCGTCGGCGAGCCGATCACGCCGAATCTGATTGTCGGACTGGTCGCCGTCTTCGCGGG
>CAYRBQ010000228.1:0-6393 GCA_964422305.1 uncultured Reyranella sp.
TGGCGCCGGCGGCGTTGTAGGCGAAGTCGACCGCCTCGCGCGCCTTGTGGATGGCATTGGTCGAGGCGCCCCGGATGACGATGCGCTGATCCACCGAGAGCGCCTCGCCGGCCGAGATCTCCTGCCAGATCCGCGCGATCTCCTGCAGCAGCCAGGCGCGGGCGGCGCGCACGCCGATCTCGGCCTGGGCGAGATTGGTCTGCACCACGGCGTTGTCGCGGATCGGACTCTTTCCGCCGCGCTGGACCTTGGTCTTCGCCGTCTCGACGAACTCGTCGAGCGCGCTGCGCGCGATGCCGAGCGCCACGCCCGCGAAGCCCACCTCGTAGCAGGTCATCGCCGACATGCGGTAGAGCGCGCCATTCTCGCGCCGCTCGAAGGCGGGCTGCGAGAAGTCGCGACTGAAGGAGTAGGCCTCGGGCACGAGGAGGTCGGTGACGGCGAACTGGTCGGAGGCGGTGCCGCGCAGGCCGACCACGTTCCAGATGTCGGTCCAGGTCACGGACGATGCCGGTACCAGGAAGGTGCGCTCGATCTGGCGTCCGTCCGCGGTCGTGATCGGCGAACCATCCTCGCGGAAGAGCGGCGAATGGCAGCCGATCCAGGTGGCGTGGCGACCGCCCGAGGCGAAGGCCCAGACGCCGGTGACCTTGTAGCCGCCTTCGCACTTCACGGCGCGCGTCCCCGGCCCCGGGCCCCAGGCCAGCACGGCGCGCGGCTCGCTGAAGATGTGCCCGGCGACCTTCGGGTCGAGATAGGCCGCAGTCATGGCGCAGCCGCCGGCTTGGCTCAGGCACCAGGCGGTCGAGGCGTCGCCGCGGGCGATCGTCTCGATGACATGGAAGAAGGTGACGGGATCGGTCTCGATGCCGTTCGACGAGCGCGGCAGCAGCAGCCGGAACAGCCGCGCCTCGTGCAGCCGGTCGAGCAGCGCCGGTGGAAGGCGGCGCTTCTCCTCGATCTCGTCCGACGCGGCGGCCACCGCCGGCAGCACGGCCTCGGCCAGCGAGATCACGCTTCGGTCGCCCGCAAGGTCGGCAGATGACGGGATCAGCGTGTCCACCTCGGTCCCCTCGAATTCGTTTCCAGCCCCGCCCGCATCATAGCGTCACCGGCGGCGGCGGGAACCGGCAACCCGCGCGGGCAGGCGGTTTGCCCGTCGAAACGCGGCGCTGCATTGCAGCTTCCGTCCCTGCTAAGGAGGGTGCGGGAGAAACAGGGGGCGTCATGCATTGGACCGACCGCCGCAAGCGGTTTCGCGCGTTGCTTGCCGGGGATCGCTGCGTTCATCCGGGCTCGGTCTACGATCCGATCTCTGCCCGCATCGCCGAGGATCTGGGCTTCGAGGTCGGCATGTTCGCGGGCTCCGTTGCCTCCATGACCGTGCTGGGCGCGCCCGACCTCATCGTGCTGACGCTCAGCGAGTTCGCAGGCCAGGCCTATCGCATCAACCGCGCCGGCAACCTCGCGCTGATGGTCGATGCCGACCACGGCTATGGCAACGCGTTGAACGCCCGCCGCACGGTCGAGGAGCTGGAGACGGCGGGTGTCTGCGGCCTCAGCCTGGAAGATACCGAGCTGCCGACGCCCTACGGCACGACCAAGCCGCGCCTGATCTCGATCGAGGAGGGCGTGGGCAAGATGAAGGCCGCCCTCGGCGGCCGCCAGGATCCCGACCTCTGCATCGCCGGCCGCACCAGCGCCGTCACCATCACCGGCCTCGACGACGCCATCGCGCGCGGCAAGGCCTACGAGGCGGCGGGTGTCGATGCACTGTTCTTCGTGGGCGTGCGCACCCGCGCCGAGCTCGACGCGATCTCCGCCGCGACCACCCTGCCGCTGATCCTGGGCGGCGTGTCGGGCGATCTCACCGACAAGGACTATCTCTCCGCGCGTCGCGTGCGCATCGCCCTGCAGGGACATCAGCCCTTCGCCGCCGGCGTGAAGGCGGTCTACGAGACGCTGAAAGCGCTGCGCGACGGCGTGCAGCCCGGCAAGCTGCAGGGCGTGGCGAGCGCGGACCTGATGAAGAAGGTGACGCGCGACGACGACTACACACGCTGGACCAAGGATTTCCTCGGCGGCTGAGCCTCAGGCGGTCGGCACCAGGGTCACGGCGACGCCGTAGGAGTGAGAGTCGCCGCCCAGGATGACGCCGCGCAGCGGGCTCACATCGGAGAAGTCGCGGCCCCAGGCCACGGCGACATGGTCCTCGCGGGCCACTAGGTCGTTGGTCGGGTCGAGATGCACCCAGCCCGCCTGCTCTCCGCACCACACCGCGACCCAGGCATGGCTGGCATCGGCGCCGCGCAGCTCGACCTCTTCCTTGGAATGGACGGTGCGGATGTAGCCGGAGACGTAGCCCGCGGCGAGGCCGTGGGCACGGAGTGCGGCGATCTCGACATGGGCGAAGTCCTGGCAGACGCCGGCCTTGCCGGCGAAGACCTCGGCCAGCGGCGTCGAGATGTCGGTGGCGCCGGGATGGTATTCGAAGTCGGCCTTGATGCGCGAGGTGACCTCGCGCGCCGCCTCGAGAATCGGCCGCCCGGGCGTCAGTGACTGTGCGCCGTAGGCGCGCAGCGCCTCGACCGGCGGCACCAAGGGCGATTCGTGCACGAACTCGCTCGCCTCGACCGGCACCGGGAAGCCGTCGCCGTTCAGGGCCGCCCGGATCTTCTCCCACGGCGGCGTCGAGGCGGCAGGCGGCGGCTCGGGGAAGCGCACGTCGACCTCGGCGCGAACCTCGATGTCGAAGCGGGTGTGAGGCTTGTCGATGCGCAATATGTCGATGAGGTTGCCGAAATGGTCGACATGGCGCGCGATCATCGCCGGCGCCGGATTGGCCTCGATGCCGATCGAGGTGACCTTCTGGCCGACGAAGTCGCGGGCTCGCAGGTGCGCGATGTGGTGTGCGGCATCCACGGTGCTCGCGTAGGAATATGTCGTGCGATGCGACAGCAGGTAGCGCACGTTCAGCCTCCTGAGGATCCGACGGCCTGCGCGGCCGGCACATGGCTGAAATAGGCGCGCGTGATCGCCTCGGAGAGCTGCTCCAGCCGGCTCTCGGTGTCGGCCATGACGTCGCGCAACATGGCGAGCGCGAGCCCCTCGTGCCGCCAGGCCTGTTCGTCGCCGCCGAACTGGCGCACCGCGGCGTCGATATCCTTCTCGAGCGAGTCCTGGATCGCCGGCACGCGCACGCCCGAGGCGTTGGCGAGATAGTCGAGATGGCCGTTGATGGCATGGAGCTGGAACATCAGGGCGCGCGGGTTGCCGTCGTCCAGCATGACGAGGTCGAGCACCGGCGCGGGCTGGAGCTGGCCGAGGTAGCGCGTGCGGTAGGTGATGGTGCTGTCGCAGAGCTCCAGCGCGAGCCGCATGGCGGCGTCCCAGTCGATGGGCGATTGCGTGAAGGCGCCCAGTGCGCTGTTGAGCACGTGCTGCGCGCGCTCCAGGCGCCGGCCGAGATCGAGGAAGCGCCAGCCCGTGCCGCGCGTCATGTTCTCCTGCGCGAGGCCCGACAGCGTGGCGACGAAGCGCACGATCTCGTCGAGCGCCGCCAACAGCGGGTCGAGGTTGCCGCGCGCGTCCAGCAGGCGCTGGCGCACCAGCGCCATCTCGGGCCCGGCGGCGGTGATCATGTCGGCCGAGAAGCGGTCGCGCATGGTCGCGGTCAGGCGCTGGATGGCGTCGAGCACGGTCGCGAGCCCACGATCGTCGGAGGCGACGGCCGCCAGCCCCTGCGCGAACACCGTGCTTTCCGGTGCCGCGAGGGCCGTGGTGTGGTCCATCAGGTTGGCCTGGTCGAGCAGCCGCCCGAGCAGGCGGAGCTCGATCGCGTCGCGCGGGCTCACCGCGCCCTGGGCGACACGGATCGCCGTCGTGCGCAGGAGCCGCGCATCGTTGTCGAGACGCTCGATGTAGCGGCCGAGCCAGAACAGGTTGTCGGCGACACGGCTCTGCAGGTCGGCGCTGCCGCGCTCGACGGCGAGCTGGTGGAAGCGTCGTGTCGGCGGGATCTGCACGTCGGCCGCGTCCTCGGCCAGGACCCAGACGTCCTTCAACGTGCCGTTGAGGCGCCCCAGCCAGCGCAGCGCCGTGTCGCCGGCGGGCTCGCGTGCCAGCCCGCCCGGCAGCACGCGGTAGCTGTCCTGGTCGGCCGCCAGGAAGACCCGCATCACGACCGCGGCGGGCGCCAGCGATCGGCCGTCCCATTTCGGCGTCAACGACGGCATCGTCGGGTACTGCGCCACGAACTGCCCGGGCTGGGCGCGGATGCGCGCCTCCAGCGCCTTGCGCTCGAGGGGCTCCAGCATGCCGACGACGATCGGCTCGCGATCCTGTCCGAGGCAGGGCCGCACGATCATCAGGTCGAGATTGGCGAGCGCGAAGGTGAGCGCGGCCGGCTCGCCCAGCCACCATACGTCGAGCGAGGGCAGCGCGAGCTTCTGTCCCAGCAGACGCTCGCCCAGCCGCTCCAGGAAGGGCATCAGGGCCGGCGTCTCGACGACGCCCGAACCCAGCGCGTTGGCGAGCGCAATGCGGCCGGTCCGCGTGGCCTCGACCATGCCGGTGACGCCGAGCGCGGAATCGGCGCGCAGCTCCAGCGGATCGACGAAGGCGCTGTCGAGCCGGCGCAGCAGCATGTGCACGGGCCTGAGGCCGGCCAGGGTCTTGATCGAGACCTGGCCGTCGCGGGCCACGAGGTCGCCGCCCTCGACCAGCGGCACGCCCAAGGCACGTGAGAGATAGACATGCTCGAAGTAGGTCGAGGAGAGCGAGCCCGGCGTCAGCACCGCCATGTTGGGCTGCGCCACGTCGTGCGGCGCCATGGCGCGCAGCGAATCGTGCCAGCGGTCGACGAAGGGCCGCAGGTGCCGCACCGGGATCGAGCGGAAGGCCTCGGGCAGGCTGCGCGCCAGCACCCGGCGCATCTCGAGCGCGTAGCCGATGCCGGCCGGCACCTCGGTATGGTCGGCCAGCACGTGCCAGCGCCCGTCGCTGAGGCGCACGAGGTCGACGGCGTAGGTCGCGAGGTAGCGGCCGGGCCGCGCGCCGTCGGTGACGCGCGCCGGCCGCAGGAAGTGCCGGTTGGCGTGGACCAGCATCGGCGGCAGAAGGCGCTCCTTCAGCAGCGTCTGCGGCCCGTAGATGTCGGCCAGCACCGCATCGAGCAGGCGGGCGCGCTGGATCACCCCTTCCTCGATCGCCGACCACTCGTCGGGCGCGATGACCAGCGGCAGCGGATCGAAGCTCCAGCGCGGCGTGCCGCGGTCGTCGAGCAGGTTGACGGTGGCGCCCGATTCCTCGAGCTGCCGGCGCGCGCTCTCGACGCGCTCGCCCAGCCCGCCGGGCAGCGCGCGGATGACGCTCAGGATGCCTTGCCAGTGGTAGCGGATCGACTTCTGGCCGGTGACCAGTTCGTCGTACGCGCTTGCCGGCGACGAGGTGAGGCCGCGCAACGACTCCATGGGCCCGCGAAAGGAAGGTCTACAGAAACGCTAGAATCGCATGGGCGGCGGGCCCGGTCTACGCCCGCCGCAGATCGAGGGTCAGCGGATGCTCGGGGTTGTCGAGCGGCCGGGGCTCCGGCGCCTGGCCCCCGGTATGGCCGATCGGGAAGAAGCGGGCGCGGCGGCGCGCCTCTGCCTCGTTGGCGTTGACCGGCATGCGGTCGTAGTTGCGGCCACCGGGATGGGCCACGTGATAGGTGCAGCCGCCGAGCGAGCGGCCGCTCCAGGAATCGTGGATGTCGAAGATCAGCGGCGCATGCACGGCGATCGTCGGATGCAACGAGTTGGCGGCCTGCCAGGCGCGGTAGCGCACGCCCGCCACGTATTCGCCGGCGGTGCCGGTGGCGCGCAGCGGCAGCTTCCAGCCGTTGCACGAGATCGCGTGGCGCCGGTCGTTGAGGCCGGCGACCTTCACCTGCAGCCGCTCGACGGTCGAGTCGACGTAGCGCACCGTGCCGCCCCCGCCGGGTTCCTCGCCCAGTACGTGCCAGGGCTCCAGCCCGTGCCGCAGCTCGACCTCGATGCCGCGCTGCGCCACCTCGCCGATCCGCGGGAAGCGGAACTCGAAGTGCGGCGCGAACCAGTCGGGCTGGAAGCGATAGCCGGCCTCGGCGAGGTCGGCCAGCACGTCGTTGAAATCCTGCCAGACGAAGTGCGGCAGCATGAAGTCGTCGTGCAGGCGCGTGCCCCAGCGGCTGAGCGCCCGCTCGTAGGGCCGGTCCCAGAACTTCGCGACGAGGCCGCGCAGCAGCGCCTGCTGGGCCACGCTCATCTGCCAGTGCGGCGGCATCTCGAAGGCGCGCAGCTCGAGCAGGCCGCGCCGGCCCGCCGCCGAGTCCGGCGTGAAGAGCTTGTCGATGCAGAACTCGGTGCGATGCGT
>CAYRBQ010000229.1:0-6387 GCA_964422305.1 uncultured Reyranella sp.
GTTCCTGGAGAAAGGCGAGCTGCCGCTCTGCGCCAAATGCGAAGGTATCGTGAAGACCGCGACCATCTCCTTCGGGCAGGCGATGCCAGAGGTCCCCATGCTGCGGGCGCAGGAGGAGACGCTGGCCTGCGATCTCTTCATCGTGCTGGGCAGCTCGCTGGTCGTCTATCCGGCGGCGGGCTTCCCGCGACTGGCCAAGCGCAACGGTGCCAAGTTCGCGATCCTCAACCGCGATGCCACCGACCAGGACCGGGACGCCGATCTCGTGATCCACAACGAGATTGGCCCGACCATGAGCAGAGCTATTGGGGTGAACTGAACGGGGATCGTTGCGGCATCGCATGGGACGCGGTTTAATCGCCGGGGATGAGGGAGGCTCTGATGCTGATCAAACGCAGAACTGCATTGTTGGGGAGCTTGGGCGCTGCGGCGCTGGGCAGCGGGTCGGCCGCGGCACAGGACATCACGTTCTTCCGGATCGGCACCGGCGGTACGGCGGGGACTTACTTTCCCATCGGCGGCCTGATCGCCAATGCCATATCCAACCCGCCGGGCTCGCGGGCCTGCGCCGAAGGCGGCTCGTGTGGCGTTCCGGGACTCGTCGCCACCGCCGTCGCTTCCAACGGTTCGGTTGCGAACGCCAATGCGATCGCCGGCGGCAGCATGCAGTCGGGTTTCATCCAGTCCGACGTGGGCTACTGGGCCTATACCGGCACCGGAATCTACGAGGGCCGCCCCAAGGTCGACTCGCTGCGAGCCATCGCGAACCTCTACCCCGAGAGCTTCCATCTCGTCGTCCGCAAGGGCTCCGGCATCAAGTCGGTCAAGGACCTCAAGGGCAAGCGTATGTCGCTCGACGAGCCGGGCTCGGGCACGCTGGTCGATGCACGGCTTATCCTCGCCGCCTACGGCATGACCGAGAAAGACCTGAAGGCGGAATATCTCAAGCCGCAGCAGTCGGCCGACAAGCTGAAGGATGGTGCCCTCGACGCGTTCTTCAGCGTCAGCGGCTGGCCTCAGGGCGCAATCTCGGAACTCGCCGCGACTACCGGCATCGATCTGGTTCCGATCGACGGGCCAGAGGCCGAGGCGCTGATCAAGAAGTACACCTTCTTCGGCACCGACGAGATCCCCGACGGCGCCTACAAGAACGTGGCGAGCGTCAAGACGGTCAGCGTCAATGCGATCTGGGCGACGTCTTCCAAGCAGCCTGACACATTGATCTACAACATCACGGCGGCGCTCTGGAATCCGAACACCCGGAAGCTGCTGGATTCGGGCCACGCCAAGGGCAAGGCCATCAAGCTCGACACCGCATTGCAGGGACTCGGCATTCAGCTGCATCCCGGGGCCGAGAAGTTCTACAAGGAAAAGGGCCTGATCAAGTAAAGGTCCTCGGGGGTTGAGTCTCCAGGTCGATCACGCAAAGGCGGCCGAACTCGAGCGCGAGTTCGACGCCGAGATGCGCTTCCGCCCGCTCGGCATCAGCGGCACCTGGATCGTGGTGGCGCTGCTTCTGTCGCTCTCGACGTTCCATTTCTATACGGCCGGCTTCGGACTGTTGCGAGAGCAGACCCATCGCGGCATCCATATGGCGCTGGTGCTGGGACTGATCTTCCTGGTCTTTGCCGCCAACCGGAAAAGCACCGCGACGGTGGCAGCGACGGGCTGGCGGCAGCCGGGTGGCGTCCCGCTCTACGACTGGGTGCTGTTTGCCGCCGCAGTGGTCTCGTCACTCTATTTGCCGTCGATCTTCCATGACATCGCCTTCAAGACCGGCAACCCGGACGTCATCGATGTGGCGATGGGTACGATCCTGACGCTCGTCGTGCTGGAAGCGACGCGGCGCACGATGGGATGGGCGCTCGTCGTCATAACGGTTGGCTTCGTCATCTATGCCTTCGCCGGACCGGCGATGCCCGGTATCCTGGTTCACCCCGGCACGACCTGGTCGCAGCTTGCCGATCATCTCTACCTGACCAGCCAGGGCATCTACGGCGTGCCGATCGGGGTGGTTGCGACCTACGTCTTCCATTTCGTGCTGTTCGGCGTCGTCGCCATGCGGATCGGCCTCGGTCGCCTCTTTCTGGCGCTCGCCATGGCGGTGGCGGGCCGGTTCGCCGGCGGGCCCGCAAAAGTCGCGATCTTCGGTTCGGCGCTGTTCGGCATGATCTCGGGCTCATCCGTCGCCAATGCCGTCACCGTGGGCTCGCTCACCATCCCGATGATGAAGAAGCTCGGCTACCGGCCGCACTTCGCGGCAGGCGTCGAGGCGACGGCAAGCACGGGTGGCCAGATCACCCCGCCGGTCATGGGGGCGGCGGCCTTCCTGATGGTCGAGTTCCTGGAAACGCCCTACCAGACCATCATCATTGCGGCCATCGTGCCGGCCTTCCTGCATTTCTTCGGCGTCTTCATCCAGGTCCATTTCGAAGCCAAGCGGGTCGGCCTGCGGGGTCTCACGCCGGAGGAGATGCCGGATTGGCGCGCCGTCATCCGGCAGGACTGGGTGACGCTCATTCCGCTTGCCGCACTGATCTGGAAGATCTTCGACGGCTCTACGCCCTATCTCGCGGCGTTCTGGGGCATCTACCTCTGCATCATCATCGGCCTGATGCGATCGACCCGGCCGCGCCTGCCGCTGCTCGACATCGCTCTCGTCGTCGCCTGGGCAGCCATGCTGATGTTCGGCCGTGGCATCCTGCCGGGCGACCTCGGCGACTGGTTCGGCGAGATCACCTTCGGACTGTTCGCCTTGCTCTGCTTCGCCCTGTGGCGGCTCAATCCCGCACCGGCGATCCATTGGCGCGAGTTGATGGACGCCTTCTCGGTCGGCGCCAAGTATGCGCTGGCGGTCGGTGCGGCCGCGGCGGCGATCGGCATCATCATCGGCGTGGTGACGCTCACCGGCACCGCGCTCAAGTTCGCCACCATCATCGTCGGCGTCGCCAACGATGCGACCGGGCTGGTTCAGGCGTGGTTGCCGTTCGACAAGGCGACCCTCGTCAAGTTCTTCACCCTCGCCATGACGGCGATCGTCTGCATCCTGATGGGGTGCGGCGTGCCGACCACCGCCACCTACATCATCATGGTGACGATCGCGGCTCCGGCGCTCGGCCTGCTGGGCGTGGCGCCGATCGTGGCCCACTTCTTCGTCTTCTATTACGGCGTGCTCGCCGACGTGACGCCGCCGGTCGCGGTCGCGGCCTACGCGGCGGCCAGCATGGCGGGCGCCGATCCCTTCCGGACGGGCAACACGGCCTTCCGCCTGGCGCTCGGCAAGGCGCTGGTGCCGTTCATCTTCGTCTTCGCGCCCTCCATGCTGATCATGGTGCCGGAGTTTACCTGGTCAGAGTTCGCCCTGTCGTTCCTCGGTGCCTTGGTGAGCGTCACGTTTCTCGGCGCGTCGCTGTCGGCCTACATGCTGGCGCCGATGCCGACGTGGCAAAGGATCTGGCTCGCCGTCGCGGCAGTCCCCGCCATGGCGACGGGCTTGACGCCGCTGCTGGTCGCACTTGCCTTGAGCATGCCGATCGTCGTTCTTCAGTTCATGGCAATGCGGAGGAAGCCCGATGCGCCTCAAGGGTAAGGTTTGCGTCGTCACGGCGGCCGGACAGGGGATCGGCGCGGCCACGGCACGAGCCTTTGCGCGCGAAGGCGGCAAGGTCTGGGCGACCGACGTCGATGCGGCCAAGCTCTCCGCGCTCGACGGCGTTGCCGGCGTCACGACGCGCAAGCTCGACGTCCTCGACAAGGCGGCGATCAGCAAGCTGGCCGGCGAGACCGGCGCGGTCGACGTACTGTTCAACTGCGCGGGCTTCGTCCACCACGGCTCGGTCCTCGATGCCACCGACGAGCAATGGCAGTTCGCCTTCGACCTCAATGTGCGCAGCATGTTCTGGACGATCCAGGCCTTCCTGCCCGGCATGCTGGAGAAGGGTGGGGGGTCGATCGTCAACATGTCGTCGGCGGCTTCCTCGGTGAAGGGCGCGGCGTTGCGCTGCATCTACGGCACGACCAAGGCCGCGGTCATCGGTCTCACCAAGTCGGTGGCGGTCGACTATGTGGCCAAGGGCGTGCGCTGCAACGCCATCTGTCCCGGCACGGTGCAGACGCCATCACTCGACGAACGCATCTCCGCCCTGGGCGGCGGCGCCGATGCCAAGCAGTTCTTCCTGCAGCGTCAGCCGACCGGTCGCTTCGGATCGGCAGAAGAGATCGCCTCGCTCGCCGCCTACCTCGCCAGCGACGAGTCGGCGTTCACGACCGGAACCATCAACGTCGTCGACGGCGGCTGGAGCGTGTGACCTTGGACATCGCGGCCATCGCCGCCCTGGCGCCGGTCATTCCCGTCCTCACGATCGAGGAGCGAGGGAGTGCGGTGCCGCTTGCCCGGGCGCTCGTGAAGGGCGGCTTGCCGGTCCTCGAGATCACCCTGCGCACCGGAGCGGCGCTGGAAGCGCTGCGGGAGATTGCAGTCGAGGTTCCGGAGGCCGTGGTCGGCGCAGGCACCGTGCTCAATCCGGCCCAACTCACGGAAGTCCATCAGGCAGGGGCGCGGTTCGTCGTCAGCCCGGGATGCACGTCGACGCTGGCTGCGGCGGCGCGGACAGCCGGCGTGCCGTTCCTGCCGGGCGTGCAGACCGTGTCGGAAGCCATGGAGGCGGCAGAGCAGGGGTTCCGCCTCCTGAAGTTCTTTCCGGCGGATGTGGCCGGCGGTATCGGCTGGCTGAAGGCTGTCTCCGCACCCTTTGCCGGCCTGCGCTTCTGCCCGACCGGCGGGATCGGACCGGATACGGCGCCGGCCTATCTCGCACTTGCGAACGTCGCCTGCGTCGGCGGGTCGTGGGTGGCGCCGAGGGCAGCCGTGGCGGCGGGCGATTGGCCGGCGGTCGAGCGGCTTGCAGCCGCGGCCGCGGCACTCAAAGGACGCTAGCGCCGCGGCTGGAAAGGTGCTTCAAGTCGGACGGCAAGGAGCACCAGCTAACCCAATGAACAGGCTGTCGATCGCGGCGCTGACACTCTCGCTTGTGGCCAGCGGGGCCGCGCGAGCCGATTCCGTCCTCGTCCTGAATTCCGAGGAAGCATCCTACAGCATCCTGAGCCGAAGCACCCGGATGGAGATTGCGCGCCAGCCCGTCGGCCGCGAGCCGCACCACCTGATCGTGACGCCCGATGGCAAGGAAGTGCTGATCGGCTCGACGGTGACCAACGAGCTCACCGGGCTCGACATCCGGACCGGCGAGCGCAAGCGCGTGGTCAAGGACGTCATCGACCCCTATCACCTGGGCTTCAGCCCGAACGGCAAGTGGTTCGTCACGGCGGCCTACCGCCTCGACCACGTCGACATCTTCCATGCCGATGGCTATCGCCTCGCCGGCCGCATCTTCATCGACGGCCTGCCGAGCCACATCGCGTTCGATGCCGACTCGAAGACGGTCTTCGTTACGCTGCAGCAGAGCGGCCGCCTCGCGGCATTCGACCTCGCGACGCAGACGCTGAAATGGAACGCCCCGGTGGGCAACGCGCCGGCCGGAGTCGTCATGCTGCCGGACGACAAGCGGCTGCTCGTCGCCCTGACGGGCGAGGATGGCATCGTCGTCGTCGATCCGAAGGACGGTGCGGTGAAGGGCAGCCTGCAGACCGGCAAGGGGGCGCACAATTTCTGGCCGAAGGGCGATGGCCGCTATTATTTCCTGAGCAATCGCGTCGAGGGTGTGGTCTCGCTGATCGACACCAAGGGAGACCCTCGGGTCGTCGGCAATGTCCGCGTGCCGGGAGGCCCTGATTGCATGGACATCACGCCGGACGGCAAGGAGCTCTGGGTCACCCAGCGCTTCCTGCGCCGCGTTGCCGTCGTCGACATCGAGCAGATGAAGGTCGTTGCCAGCATTCCGGTCGGCAAGTCGCCGCACGGGGTGTTCATGCTGAAGGCAGCGGTGGCGCCGGCAGGCGGCCCGGTGCGCGCCGCGTCGACAGCAGGCGAGACCAAGTAGGGTAGCGCCGGTGCGCGACCTGATCGACATCTGGGTCAGCGTGCAGACCTGGCTGTTCGAAACCCTGGTCGGTCCGGTTCTCTTCCGCTTCGGGCTGATGGCCTGGTACGAGCCCGGCTACAACGCCGTCGAGTTCGTCATGCTGGGCGCCGTGCAGATCGCCATCATCGCCTTCGGCATGCGCTTCTTCGAGCGCCGCTGGCCGCTCGAGAAGTCGAGCCAGGACGACCGGCTGATCGGCGTCGACCAGGTCTATACGCTGCTGAACAAGCTCGGGGTCATCCCGCTTGCGATCTTCATCGCGACCTATCCGCTGGTCCAGGAGATCGAGCTCACGGTCAGGACCTGGGGCTACGCGCCGCCACGCCTGGAGCGCCTCCTGCCGTGGATC
>CAYRBQ010000230.1:0-6335 GCA_964422305.1 uncultured Reyranella sp.
GGAGGTTTCGCCGCCATTCGGCGACGGAGGGGTCGATGGCCCGATTTAAGCTTCTGACCCCTCCGACGGCGTAAGACGCCGCCACCTCCCCAGCAAAGCTGGGGAGGAGAAGCTGAGGGAGTTGGAGTAGAATGGGCCGGAAATGGCGATTCGGGACGACTTCGAGGTAGTCGCGGGCCAGGTGCGCACGGTCGTGCAGCGCTTCGCGCTCGGCCTGCTCGTCATCGCCGCCTTCGGCGCCATGCTGGTCGGCAAGGCCGACACCGTCCTGGTCGAGCATGCCCGCGTGCTGGCCCTCGACCTCGCCAGCCCGGTCCTCGAAGCGATCGCCCGGCCGGTGGCCTATGCCAACCGCGCCATCGCCGACCTCAAGGAGTTCGCCTCGCTCCGTGAGGAGAACGCCCGGCTGCGCGAGGAGAACGCCCGCCTGCTCGCCTGGCAGACCGCCGCCCGCCGCCTCGAGAACGAGAACGAGGGGCTGCGCGGGCTCGCCAACTTCCGCGAGGGACCGGAAGCGTCGTTCATCACCGCCCGCATCGTGGGCGACAGCGTCAGCGCCTATGTGCGCGGCGCGCTGCTCAATGTCGGCCGCAAGGCGGGCGTGGCGCCCGGCCAGGCGGTCGTGACCGGCGAGGGCCTGGCCGGCCGCATCGCCGAGGTCGGCGACAACAGCGCCCGCGTCCTCTTCGTGACCGACGTCAACTCGCGCCTGCCGGTGCTGATCGAGCGCACGCGCGAGCGTGCCATCCTGGCGGGAGACAACTCGCCCCGCCTCAAGCTCACCTTGCACCAGGCGATCGCCGGCGTTCAGCGGGGCGACCGCATCGTCACGTCGGGCCACGGCGGCAGCTTTCCGGTCGGCATCCCGGTGGGCGAGGTCGTCGAGACCAGCGAGGGCACCGTGCGGGTACGGCCCTTCACCGACTTCTCGCGGCTCGAGTTCGTGAGGGTCGTCGACTATGGCGTCACCGGCCTGGTCGGTGGCGGCTCGGGCTCGGCGCATCCGGCGCAGCCGCCGGCCGGCGTCAGGATCCGCTGACATGCGCGCAGCCCTGTCATGAGAGCGGATGGCGCTCTCGCGATGCTCGATCGCTGGGGCCGCGCGGCGCTGCCGGGCTCCGTGCTGCTGTTCTTCGTGCTGCTGACGCTCGCCCCGTTGCGCGCGCCCTATCTGTCGGATGCGCTGCCACTGCTGCCGGTCCTCGTTGTCTTCCAGTTCAGCCTTGCGACCCCGGAGCGCCTGCCCGGGCCCCTGCTGCTCGTGATGGGCGTGCTGCTCGACCTGCTGCTGGGCGGGCCGGGTGCGCCGGTCGGCGTGAGTGCGTTGGGCTTCGTGCTGATCCGCGCCTCCGTCGTCGCCAACCGCCGCTATCTGGTGGGAGTGCCGTTCCTCTTCCAGTGGATCGGCTTCTGCATCCTGTGCTGGGGCTTCGTCGTGCTGGTCTGGGCTTTCACCGCGCTGTGGACCTGGACGGCCATCGATCCGGTGCCGGCGATGATGCAGTATGCGGTGGTGATCGTGGTCTACCCGCTGCTGGCCCCGTTGCTTGCGCGCGTGCGCGCGCGCGATCCGCTGAACGTGCCCGACGCCTCGCGCGGCACGGCGCGCCCGGGCGAGACGACGTCATGAAGCATTTTCGGAAAGGTGACGGCGAGCGCAGCGGGCTGTTCACGCGCCGCGCGCTGCTGCTGGGCGGCGCCCAGGCGGTGCTGCTGACCGCGCTGGCCGGCCGCCTCTACCAGCTCCAGGTCGTGGAGACCGACCGGTTCGCCACGCTGGCCGAGGAGAACCGCATCAACCTGCGGCTCCTGCCGCCGTCGCGCGGCCTGATCTTCGACCGTGCCGGCCAGCCGCTGGCCGTCAACCGCAACAACTTCCGCGCCATGGCGACGTCGGACCGCGGCCGCGGCGCCGACGTGCTGGTCGAACGCCTCGACCAGATCTTCGGCCTGGGCGATGCCGAGAAGAACCGCCTGCTGCGCGAGCTGCGCCGCAGCCGCAATGCGCAGCCCGTCGTGGTGCGCGAGAACCTCGGCTGGGAGGAGGTGGCGCGGCTCGAGTTCAACGCGCCCGACCTGCCGGGCGTGTTCATCGACCTCGGCCAGAGCCGCGATTATCCCGAAGGCGAGCTGATGAGCCACATCGTGGGCTATACGGGCCGTGTCGCCGACGAGGACCTGGCCGGCCGCGACGACCCGGTGCTGCAACTCGCCACCATGCGCTTCGGCAAGAAGGGTGTGGAGCGTTCGCTCGAGGACGATCTGCGCGGCCGCGCCGGCGCCGTCCAGGTCGAGGTCAACGCCGTGGGCCGCGTGGTGCGCGAGCTCGACCGTACCGAGGGGCAGCCCGGCTCCAACGCGCTGCTGACCATCGACCTCGACCTGCAGCGCATCGTCGCCGAGAAGATGGCGGCCCACCAGTCGGGCTCTGTCGTGGTGATGGACGTGATCACCGGCGACATCATCGCGATGGTGTCGACGCCGGGCTTCGATCCCTCGACCTTCGCGCGCGGCATCACCCAGAGCGAATGGCGCGAGCTTCTCGACAACCCCGAGCGACCGCTGCACAACAAGGCGATCGCCGGCGTCTATCCGCCGGGCTCGACCTACAAGATGGTGACGGCGCTGGCCGCGCTCGAGTCCAAGGCGATCGATCCGTGGACGAGGCTGCCCTGTGCCGGCTACCTCGAGCTCGGCAGCATCAAGTTCCACTGCTGGCTGAAGGGCGGCCACGGCTCGACCAACGTCGTCGAGGCGATCGCGCAGTCCTGCGACTGCTTCTTCTACGAGGCGGCGCGCCGCGCCGGCATCGACCGCATCAGCGACATGGCCCAGCGGCTGGGCTTCGGCAAGGTGAGCGAGCTCGGCCTGCCGGGCGAGTCGGCCGCCAACCAGCCGAGCCGCGCCTGGAAGCAGGAGAAGATCGGCAAGCCGTGGCAGCACGGCGACACGTTCAACCTCGGCATCGGCCAGGGCTATATGACGGCGACGCCGCTGCAGCTCGCCATCATGACGGCGCGTCTCGCCAACGGCGGCTACGAGGTGCAGCCCAACCTGCTGCTGGCCAAGTCGACGCCGCGCGAGGAGCTGGCGCCGCCGCCGCCGCGCAGCAAGCCCAGCGCGCCGTCGCTCCGGCTGAACCCGCAGCATCTCGCGCTGATCCGCGAGGGCATGGTGCAGGTCGTCGCCGCCGGCACCGCCAGCCATCTGCGCATCGACGGCCAGGGACGGCCGCTCGATCCGTCGCTCAGGTTCGCCGGCAAGACCGGCACGGCCCAGGTCAAGCGCATCACCGAGCGCGAGCGCGACATGGGCATCACGCAGGACCAGCTCCCCTGGCACCTGCGCCATCACGCGCTGTTCGTCTGCTTCGGTCCGATCGACAGTCCGCGCTACGCCTGCGCCGTCATCGTCGAGCACGGCCAGGGCGGCGGCAAGACGGCGGGCCCGATCGGCCGCGACGTGCTGGTCGAGACCATGAAACGCGACCCGTCGCGCCGGACCGACCGCTTCCGCAAGATGGCGTCGCGATGAGCCTGGCCTCGGCCAACGCGGTCGCCCTCGACGGTCCGGCGCCGGTCGGCTTCACCGAGAAGATCTGGCGCATCAACTGGGGGCTGGTGCTGGTGCTGACGGCGATCGCCGGGGTCGGCGTGCTGGCGCTGTACTCGGCGGCCGGCGGCCGCTTCGAGCCGTGGGCGGCGCGCCATGCCGTGCGTTACGGCTCGGCCTTCGTGCTGATGCTGGTGGTGGCGCTGGTCCATCCCAAGGTCTGGCTGGCGATGGCCTGGCCGATCTACGTCGTTTCCATCCTCATGCTGGTCGCCGTCGACGTGATCGGCAAGATCGGCATGGGCGCCCAGCGCTGGCTGGTGATCGGGCCGATGCAGATCCAGCCTTCCGAGATCGCCAAGGTCGCCGTCATCCTGGTGCTGGCGCGCTACTATCACGGTCTCAGCCGCGAGCAGGCGTCGCAGTTCCTTTACACCCTGCCGCCGCTCGCCGTGATCCTGGCGGTGGTCGGCCTGGTCATGGTTCAGCCCGACCTCGGCACGGCCATGATGGTGCTGATGGGTGGCGGCGCGCTGCTGTTCGTGGCCGGCGTGCGGATCTGGATGTTCCTGGTGGCCGGCATCGGCGCCGTCGCCTGCCTGCCTATCGCCTGGTCGCTGATGCACGAGTACCAGCGCAAGCGCGTGCTGACCTTCCTCGACCCCGACCGCGACCCGCTCGGTGCCGGCTATCACATCACCCAGTCCAAGATCGCCATCGGCTCGGGCGGCCTGTTCGGCAAGGGCTTCCTCAAGGGCACACAGTCCTCGCTCAACTTCCTGCCCGAGAAGCAGACCGACTTCATCTTCACGACCTTCGTGGAGGAGTGGGGGATGGCCGGCGCCTGCGTGCTGCTCGGCCTGTTCGCCCTCGTCCTTGTCTGGGGGTTCGCCATCGCCTTCCGCAGCCAGCACCATTTCGGCCGCCTGCTGGCGCTCGGCGTCACCGCCATGATGTTCCTCTACGTCTTCATCAACACCGCCATGGTCATGGGCCTGCTGCCCGTGGTCGGCGTGCCGCTGCCGCTGGTCAGCAACGGCGGCACCGCGCTTCTCTCGGTGATGTTCGCCTGCGGGCTCCTGATCGGGGTCAACGTCTACCGCGATGCGCAATTGCCGCGGACGCGGTAACGGAGCCTGCAAGTTCCTGCGGCAAAGCGCAGAATCCTGCGACTCGACAAGGGGATAACGCCTTGGTATAGCCGCGCCGCTTCCGGGCAATGGCCTCCGCGAGTGCGGGCGCATAGCTCAGTTGGTAGAGCAGCTGACTCTTAATCAGCGGGTCCCAGGTTCGAGCCCTGGTGCGCCCACCATTCCCCGGAAAGCAAGAAGGCCCCGTTCGCGGGGCCTTTCGCTTTTCTGCCTATCTCCCTGATGCCTCCGATATGGAGACGATGCGGATTGCCACGGGCGGGGCGCTCCCTAGGTTGGGGGCATGAAGACCTTCACATCCCGGTCCCCGAGCTTCCCGGCCCACAATCCGGTTCTCCACGCGCTGCGGTTCGGCGTGCTGCTGGTGGCGGGCGTCATCGCGTCGACCGTCGTCCTCTACGCGGTGATGTTCTCCTAGCTCTTCCTGAGCTCGGCCGCCCGGGCCTGGCGTTCGCGCCGCTCGCGGCCAGCCTTTGCCAGGCGCTCGCGTTCGGCCGGATCGACGCGGCCGTAGCGTGCGCGCCACCCCGGATCGTCCTTCCACGCGAACGGCGCCGTCACCGTCGCCCGCGGACCCGCCGCCCGCTCCAGCAGGTCGAGCGCCAGTCCCACGATCGCTTCCTGCATGTCGCGCCGCCACGGGTGGCCGCAGGGATTGCCGAGCGGGAAGTCGGTGAAGACGAAGCGCGGCACGCCGCAATGCTCGACCACGTCGCGTGCCGACCCGATGATCACCGTGGGGAGGCCCGCTTCCTCCAGATGTCGAGCGACCAGACTCACGGTCTGGTGGCAGACGGGTCAAAGGGCGCAGAGAATCGCGCCGTCGGCGCCGTCCTCGCGGAGTCGCTTCAGCACCTGCGGCGCGTCCTCGTCCAGCGTTTTGCGCTGGCTGTACTCGGTCGGCACGCCGTGGAAGCGCCGCGCCAGGCCCGCAAAGCGGCCCCGCGACGTCAGCTCGGTCGCGACCTCGACCGGCAGGTAGCTGCCGCGGTCCCTGGTGTGGGTGGATTCCTTGTCCCAGGCGACGTTGTCGGTGAAGAGATCGCCCGGCGGCGGATCGACCTCGCCCGACCAGACGTGGCGCACGCCCCTTGCGTCGCGATTCGTGAGTCCCTGCGGGCTGGCCGTCGTGACGAGGCCGAGCCGCATCGACGCGAGCGGCTTCGGCAGCGGGGCGAACGGCACGTCGGCATGGTGCGCCCAGACATAGTCGTTGGCGTAGCCGAGCGCCCGGTAGTAGGCCCGCGTGCGCTCCATGTAGGCGATCGGCGTATCGTCCATCGCGTTTCCTCGTCTCGCTTTTCGTCATCCTGCGCGCGGTTTGCTAGAACGGCAACCATGCGCATCCTCTGCATAGCCGTCCTCCTGGTGTTCGCCGCCAGCGCCGCGCGCGCGCAGGCGCCGGCGTTCTTCACCGCCTTCGTTCTGCTGGGCGAAGGCAGCGATGGCGCCACCGTTCCCATGGTTCGGTCGGTCGCCGAGCGCTTGACGACCTGCCCGGTGCTGCGCTCCTCGCACGGCGGTGCGTCCGTCCAGATGACGCCGCGCACGCGGCCCGAGGGCGGGCAGTTCGACCAGGTGACGGTCTGCGAGGCGCGCTATCCGGTGGGCGAGGCAGCCAGCGTCTTCGCC
>CAYRBQ010000231.1:0-6304 GCA_964422305.1 uncultured Reyranella sp.
AGTGGGACCGCGTGAACGACGTGAACGTGCGGGCGATGTTCCGCATTTGCCGCGAGGCGATCCCGGCGCTGAAGATGCGCGCCAGGGAGAAGGGCCGGGCGCGCATTATCAATACCGCTTCGGTCATGGCGTTCGATACGGACTACGGCCTCGCCGCCTATTGCGCCTCCAAGGCGGGCGTCGGCGGCCTGACCCGCACGCTGGCGCTCGAGCTCGGCAAGTTCAACATCACGGCGAACTATGTCTGCCCCGGCGCGATCTACACCGGCATGACCCAGGGCAACTTCGACAAGCCCGAGATCCGCGAGGTTTGGGAGAAGAAGGCCGCCCTTCGCCGGCTCGGCCAGCCGATCGACATCGCCCGCGGCGCCCTGTTGTTGGCGTCGGACGAGGCCGATTTCATCACCGGGCATGAGCTGGTGGTCGATGGTGGTCTCACCTTGAGGACCTGAACTTGAACATCCATTCCTTCGCGACAAGCTACGACGAGGCGCGCGACAAGTTTCTATCGGCCGCGCGCCTCGCCGATGCCTGGACGCACCGTTACGACAATCCGGGGAAGGGGCCGAAGGGCGAGACGCTGTCGACCGACCTCGCCTGGCTCGGCCCGCAGGACGCCTCCAAGGTCGTCACGACAATCTCCTCGACCCATGGCGTCGAAGGCTATTGCGGTTCCGGCTTTCAGGTCGACTGGCTGTCCGCTGTCGGTGCGGCGGGGCTGCCGGACGACACCGCGGCGCTCTTCATCCATGCGATCAACCCCTACGGCTTCGCCTGGACCCGCCGCGTGACGGAGGAGGGCAATGACCTCAACCGCAATTACGTCGATCACACCAAGCCTTATCCGACGAACCAGGGCTATCTCGATATCGCCGACTGGCTGGTGCCGGCTGACTTCAGCGCGGCCGGCCGGCGTGCCGCCGATGCCAAGCTCGCGGAGTACCGCAAGAAGGTCGGCGACCTCGAGTTCTTCCGCGCGGTGTCCGGCGGCCAGTACAGCCACCCCGACGGCATGTTCTTCGGCGGCGGTGGCGCCTCGTGGTCCAACCGGACCCTGCACACCATCGTCGAGCAGTACTTGAAGAACCGCAGTGACGTGGCAGTCGTGGACTTCCATACCGGCCTCGGCCCCTACGGCTACGGCGAGCCGATCACGCACTACGACATCGACACCGGCGGCTCGCGCCGCGTGCGCGCCTTCTGGGGCGAGTCGGTGACGGAGTCCAAGCGTGGCCAGACCCAGTCGGCGGCGCGCGATGGGCTCGGCCACTACGGGCTGAACCGCGTGCTCAGCGAGCCGCAGACGCGGCTCACCATGTGCACCCTCGAATATGGCACCTTCGACCGCGAGAGCGGCCAGAAGGCTTTCCGCGCCGACCACTGGCTGCACAAGTACGGCGATCCCCTGGGCAAGGAGGCCGAACCGGTGCGGGCCGCCATGCGACGGCAGTTCTATCCGGAGACGGACGATTGGAAGGAGGCTGTGCTGTTCCGCGGCCACCAGGTCGTTCGGCAGGCCATCGCCGGGCTGCAGCGCGGTGCCCTGTAGCCACTGGGGACAAGCCCTCGAAAAGCCATACGGTCCCGCGGCGATCCTGCTAAAAGCCTTCCCATGCGCGCTCTCGTGGCGCTGCTCGCCTTTGCCGGCGTCGCGGCGTTGAATTTCCTGTGGTGGTGGTACCCGAACCGGCCGGTCGAGATTGCCGGCTGGACGACGGCGCCCCTGCAGAGCGTGTCCTTCGCGCCCTACCGGCCGGGCCAGAGCCCGCTGACGCGCACCTTCCCGACGGTCGACCAGATCGACGAGGACCTCAAGCGCCTGCAGGGCAAGGTGAAATCGGTCCGTACCTATTCGACGGGCGAGAATCTCGAGGCGGTGCCGCAGCGCGCCGGCAAATACGGGCTCAAGGTCTGGCACGGCGCCTGGCTGAACAACAACGAGAAGGAAAACCTCGAGCAGATCAACCTGCTGATCGACCACGCCAACAAGTACAAGGACACGATCGAGCGGGTGATCGTCGGCAACGAGGTCCTGCTGCGCAAGGACCTCACGGCCGGCCAGCTTCGCCGCTACATCCGGCAGGTCAAGCAACGGGTGACGCAGCCCGTCACCTATGCCGACGTCTGGGAGTTCTGGCTGCGCAACCCGCAGCTCGCCGACGAGGTCGATTTCATCACGATCCATATCATTCCCTACTGGGAGGACGAGCCGATCGGGATGGATCGACGGGAAGCCGACGGCAAGCTCGCGATCGAGAAGCACCTGGTGGACATCTACAAGAAGGTGCAGGCGCGCTTCCCCGGCAAGAAGATCGTGATCGGCGAAACCGGCTGGCCAAGCGACGGCCGCATGCGCTCCGATGCACGGCCGGGCCGGGTCGAGCAGGTGAAATACTTCTCGGTCTTCCGCGACGCAGCCGAGCGCGAGGGTTTCGACTACAACGTCATCGAGGCGTTCGATCAGTACTGGAAGGCGCGGCAGGAGGGCACCGTCGGCGCGGCCTGGGGCCTGCTCGATGCGCAGAGGCAGGACAAGTTCGAGCTCGGAAAGCCCGTGACGGCCGAGCCGTACTGGCCGATCCTGTTCACGCTCTCGACGATGGCGGGTGCCCTGCTGCTGCTCGCCTATGTCAGCCAGCGCGGCCGCCTCCACTGGAAGGGCATCTTCATCTTCGCCTTCTTCGGCCAGCTCGTGGCGACCTGCTACGTGCAGGCGACCTGGATCGATTATTCGCGCGCCTTCTACTTCGAGCGCACGCTCGGCATCGCGTTCTGGGCGATCCTGCTGGCCCTGTTCAGCTACGCGCTGTTGCGCGGCATTTCCGACAGCCTGAACGGGCGGATGGCCGACCCGTCGCTCTACGGCGCCCGCGTGCGCGAGGCGTGGCGGGCCTGGCGCGAGCTGCCGCGCTACCGTGTGGTCCAGCGCGCCGATCTGCTCGCCCAGATGCTCTATCTGGTGCTGACGGTGCTCTGCATCTTCTACCTGATCGTCATCAGCATCGACTGGTACGACGGCATCATCCGGCTGAGTGACACCTTCTATCGCCAGATCGCGATCGACGGCCGTTACCGTGATTTCCCGATCTGGAGCTTCGTCATCCCCAGCATCGTGCTGATGCTCTGGAAGGCCATCACCATCCTGCGGACCGAGCCGGTGGCGCGCGACCATCGTGTCGCCAAGGCGCTCTCCTTCGGTCGACTGCTGGGTTACGACGGCAGCCGCGGTTTCGTGCGCATGGACCGCCGCTTCAGCCGGCTGGGGCCGGTGCTGCCGGAGATCGTCCTGGCCTCATTGCTGATCTTCTGGGCCGTCGTGATGGTGGTCACCGAAGGCGCGATCAAGCTGCACGACGGCGGTTCGGGTGGCTTCCTCGCGGTCGACGGTGGCCGCTGGGTCATCCGGACCTTGTTCTGGAACACCCAGGCCAACTGGTTCGCCGCCCTGGCGGTCCTGATGGCCGTGCCCTACCTGGCCACGATCTACGTCTCCATTCGCGAACCACTGGCAGAACCGCCGCCGGACTCCTATACCAGCAAATGGTAGGCGTTCAGCCGGGAGTTACCAGATGGAAATCAAGGGTGAGTACAGGATCGCAGCCCCGCGCGAGAAGGTCTTTGCGGCGCTGAACGATCCGGCTGTCCTGCAGGCCTGCATTCCGGGCTGCGAATCGCTGGAGAAGACCTCCGACACCGAGATGAAGGCCAAGGTGCGCATGCGCATCGGGCCGGTGAGCGCCAGCTTCTCGGGCAAGGTGACGCTCTCGGATATCGATCCGCCGAACGGCGACAGGATCTCGGGCGAGGGGCAGGGCGGTGCCGCGGGCTTCGCCAAGGGCGGTGCCGCGGTGACCCTGAAGGAAGACGCCGGCGATACCGTCCTGACCTACAATGTCGACGCCCAGGTCGGCGGCAAGATCGCCCAGGTGGGTGCGCGGCTGATCGACGGCACTGCGAAGAAGCTGGCCGACGAGTTCTTCGGCAAGTTCGCGACCATGGTCGGCGGGCCGCCGGCGGTGGCGGCCACCGAGACCGCTCCGGTTGCCGCCACCCCGGCGTCCTCCGCTTCCGCTGCAGCGCAGCGTGGCTACAACCATTGGCTGGTCATCGGCATCGGTGCAGCCGTGCTGATCCTCGTGTTTCTTGCGAGTCGTTAGCGGCGCGCTTCGGAAACCGCCAATTCACTTGACCGCAATGTGAGGGGCTTGCGAGAGTCCCTTCCAACGCCCGGCGGGCGCGCTCCGGCGCGGCTTCGCGAACCAATACGCTGAGGGAGAAGAGTAATGACCATTTCCGTCGCCATGACCGTCAACGGCAAGTCCGTATCGGGCAAGGTCGAGGCGCGCACGCTGCTGGTTCAGTTCCTGCGCGAGCATCTCGGCATGACCGGCACCCATGTCGGCTGCGACACCAGCCAGTGCGGCGCCTGCGTCGTCCATGTCGACGGCAAGTCGGTCAAGTCCTGCACCATGCTCGCCGTGCAGGCCGAAGGCGCGAAGGTCACGACGATCGAGGGCCTCGCCGCGAGTGCCGACAAGCTCCATCCGATGCAGGAGGCGTTCCGCGACAACCACGCCCTGCAATGCGGCTTCTGCACGCCGGGAATGGTGATGAGCGCCATCGACATGGTGAAGCGCCACAACTACCAGCTCGACGAGGCGACGGTGCGCCGCGAGCTCGAGGGCAATCTCTGCCGCTGCACCGGCTACCACAACATCGTGAAGGCAATTCTGGCCGCCGCGCCAGCCATGAAGTCAGCAGGGGTGTAACGCCATGACCGCCGAAACCGGAATCGGCGCCCGGGTAAAACGGAAGGAAGACCAGCGCTTCCTCACCGGTACCGGTCGCTATGTCGACGACCTGCCCCTCGCACGGGCGACCTACGCGTATTTCCTGCGTTCGCCGCATGCCCACGCGAAGATCAAGTCGATCGACGTTTCGGCGGCGAAGGCCATGCCCGGCGTGGTCGAGATCTTCACCGGCAAGGACATCGCCGACGCCAAGGTCGGCGGGCTGATCTGCGGTTGGGTGGTCAAGGACAAGCACGGTGAGCCGCACAAGGCGCCGCCGCATCCGGTGATGGCGCTCGATACCGTGCGTTACGTCGGCGACACGGTCGCCATGGTCGTGGCCAACAGCCATGACGAGGCCAAGGACGCGGCCGAGGCCATCAAGGTCGACTACGACGTGAAGCCGGCCAACGTCGACCTCGCACGGGCGCTCGACAAGGGCGTGGCCGAGGTCCATGCGGCCGAGGCGCCGGGCAACCTGATCTATGATTGGGAAATCGGCGTGAAGGCCGATGTCGACGCGGCGTTCGCCAAGGCTGCGCACGTCACCAAGCTCGACATCGTGAACAACCGCCTGATCCCGAATGCGATGGAGCCGCGGGCCGCAGCCGCGGACTACGACAAGGGCACGGGCAACTACACGCTCTGGTCGACGTCGCAGAATCCGCACGTGCTGCGTCTCATCCTGTCGGCCTTCGTGCTGGGCATCCCCGAGCACAAGCTGCGTGTCATCGCACCCGACGTGGGCGGCGGCTTCGGCAGCAAGATCTTCTGCTACAATGAGGAGACGATGGTGACCTGGGCCGCGTCCCGAGTTGGTCGGCCGATCAAGTGGACGGCGGAGCGCAGCGAGTCGTTCATGACGGACGCGCACGGTCGCGACCACGTCACTCATGCCGAGCTGGCACTCGACAAGGAGGGCAAGTTTCTGGCCCTCAAGGTCGAGACGATCGCCAACATGGGCGCCTATCTATCGACCTTCTCGACGGCGGTGCCGACCTATCTCTACGCGACGCTGTTGGCAGGCCAGTACACGACGCCGCTCATCTACGCCAACGTGAAGGCGGCGCTCACGCACACCGCGCCGGTCGACGCCTATCGCGGCGCCGGCCGACCCGAGGCGACGTTCGTGATCGAGAGCATCGTCAGCAAGGCCGCGAAGGAACTGAAGATGGATCCGGCAGAGCTACGCCGGAAGAATTTCATCCCGAAGGAGGCCTTCCCGTACCAGACGCCGGTGGCGCTGCAGTACGATTCGGGCAACTACCCGCCGATCATCGACGAGGCGATGAAGATCGCCGACTACCCGGGCTTCGAGGCCCGCCGGGCCGAGGCCAAGGCGCGCGGCAAGCTGCGCGGCATCGGCTTCTCGTCCTACATCGAGGCGTGCGGCCTGGGGCCGTCGCAAGTCATCGGCCAACTCGGCGGCGGCGTTGGTCAATGGGAGTCGGCGCAGATCAAGTTCAACGCGACGGGCAGCGTCCTGATCCTGACCGGCTCGCACAGCCACGGCC
>CAYRBQ010000232.1:0-6302 GCA_964422305.1 uncultured Reyranella sp.
CCGTCGACCATGTTGCGGCGCGCGAGCGCGAAATCCGTCATAGGCTGCCCTCTAGATGTAGCGGTGCTATATAGGCGGCCGGCGACAAGAGCGTCAAAGGGAGCCGGGGCGCGCCAGCTTGACCGCTTTGTCGCGGCATGGGTATAGCACCGCCCTCTTTGTGAACGGCCCGGTGGCAGAGTGGCTATGTAGCGGACTGCAAATCCGTCAATGCCGGTTCGATTCCGGCCCGGGCCTCCACAAATTGCACGGCTGACAGGCCTTGCGTGGGCGGACACGCTCTGTCAAAACACCGCGCCTTCGCGGGGCACGTACCGCAACCGCGACGAATTCATTCCGGAGTAGCTCAGCGGTAGAGCAGGCGACTGTTAATCGCCCGGCCGTAGGTTCGAGTCCTACCTCCGGAGCCACCTTTGGGCCGCTCTCGACAGGGAGCGGCCCTTTTCGCTTGTGGGGTGCAAATCATGGCCACGGTCCCCATGCCCGGCGAGACGGCCGAGCTGATCGAGCGCACCGTGCCCTTCCAGGGCCACTTCCGCGTCGCACGCTATGTGTTCCGGCAACACCTCTACCAGGGCGGCTGGAGTGAGCCGTTCTCCCGCGAGGTGTTCGAGCGTGGGCAGGCTGCCGGCCTCCTGCCCTACGATCCCGTGCGCGACGAGGTCGTGCTGATCCGCCAGTTCCGCGCCGGATCCTATGTCGCCGGCCGGCATCCCTGGAGCTGGGAGATCGTGGCCGGCATCATCGAGGACGGCGAATCGCCCGAGGATCTCGTCCGTCGCGAAACCGTCGAGGAAGCCAACCTGAAGGTCGGCGAGATCGAGTTCATCAACAGCGTGATGCTGACTCCCGGCGCCTGCTCGGAGAGCTGCACCATCTTCGCCGGCCGGGTCGATTCGTCGGCCGCAGGAGGAATTTTCGGTCTCGCCTCGGAAAACGAGAACATTCTGGTCAAGGCGATCCCGTTCGTGGAAGTTCGTGCCATGCTCGACCGCGCCGAGATCGACAATGTGATCGCCGTGGTCGCCCTGCAATGGCTCGCGCTGCACCGCGATTCGTTGCGCAAGCGCTGGAGCTGAGAGTACCGTCCGCCCGGGGAAGCGAAGCGCAGGGTCGGAAGAGCGAGCACGTCATGAACGTCCGGTCGGGTTTCATCGATAGCATCGGCAACACGCCGCTGATCAAGCTGCGCGCCGCCTCCGAGGCGACGGGCTGCGAGATCTACGGCAAGGCGGAGTTCCTCAATCCCGGCGGTTCGGTGAAGGATCGCGCGGCCCTCGCGATGATCCGCGACGCCGAGAAGCGCGGCACCTTGCGCAAGGGCGGCGTCGTCGTGGAGGGCACAGCCGGCAACACCGGCATCGGCATCGCGCTCGTCGCCAACGCGCTGGGCTACCGCTCGGTGATCGTGATGCCCGAGACGCAGAGCCAGGAGAAGAAGGACATGCTGCGCCTCTGCGGCGCCGATCTCCGCCTCGTGCCCGCCCTGCCCTACGCCAATCCCGGCAATTACGTGCGCTATTCCGAGGTGCTGGCCAAGGAGATCGCCGCCAAGGAGCCGAACGGCGCGATCTGGGCCAATCAATTCGACAACACCGCCAACCGCGACGGCCACTACCGCACGACGGGCCCCGAGATCTGGGAGCAGACCAACGGCAAGGTCGACGGCTTCACCTGCTCGGTCGGCAGCGGCGGCACCCTGGTCGGCGTGGCGATGGCGCTGAAGGAGCGCAATCCAGGTGTGAAGATCGCGCTCAGCGACCCGATGGGCTCCGCGCTCTACAACTGGGTCGCCAGGGGCGAGCTGAAGGCCGAGGGCAACTCGGTCACCGAAGGAATCGGCCAGGGCCGCGTCACCAAGAACCTCGAAGGCGCGCCGATCGATCTCGCCTACCAGATCACCGACGAGGAAGCGCTGCCGGTCCTGTTCGACCTCATCCAGCACGAGGGCCTCGTGCTGGGCGGCTCGACTGCCATCAACATCGTGGGCGCGATGCGGCTGGCCCGGGAACTGGGCCGCGGCAAGACCATCGTCACGATCCTCGCCGACGGCGGCAGCCGCTATCAGTCGAAGCTGTTCAACCCGGCGTTCCTCAAGGAGAAGAAGCTGCCGCTGCCGCCCTGGATGACATGAGCCCAGCTCAATGAGCAGAGTCGTCGTCTGCGGCAGCCTCAACATGGATGTCGTCGTGCGCAGCCAGCGCCTGCCGGCGCGCGGCGAGACCCTGCTCGGCGCCGAGGTCGACTTCCTGCCCGGCGGCAAGGGGCTGAACCAGGCGATCGCCGCGGCGCGGCTCGGCGTGCCGACCGCCATGGTCGGCGCCGTGGGCAACGACGCCTTCGCCAACAGCCTGCGCGGCTTCCTCGCGGACAACGACGTCGACAGCACCGGCGTGAAGGAGATCGACGGGCCGGCGACGGGCGTCGCGCTGATCCAGCTCGCCCAGGGCGACAATTCGATCACCGTCGCCTCGGGCGCCAACATGCTGTTCGCGGCATCGATGCTGCGCCACGCGCCGCGCCGTGACGAGGTCTGGGTGGCGCAGTTCGAGACGCCGGTCGGGGCGACCCGCGAGATCCTGATTCGCGCCCGCAAGGCCGGCGCGCGCACCGTGCTGAACCTCGCGCCCTTCGCCAAGCATCCCGCCGCCCTGATGAAGTGCGTCGACGTCGCCGTCCTGAACGAGATCGAGCTCAGCCAGGCCACCGGCGCCAGGATCGGCGCCACGACCGGCAAGAAGAAGATCGCCGCTGCCTGCGAGATCCTGCGCGGCCGCGGCGCCCGCGCCGTGATCGCGACTCTTGGTGCGCGCGGCGCCGTGGTGGTCGATGCCGGCGGCGCCCATGTCGTGGGGGCTCCGAAAGCCAAGGTCGTCGATACGACCGGTGCCGGCGACTGCTTCGTGGGCGCCCTTGCCGCGCGCATGTCGGCAGGCCTCACGCCGCTCGACGCCGCGCGTTTCGCGGTGGCTGCCGCCTCGATCGCCGTCGAGCGGCTGGGTGCGGCGCCTTCGATGCCTGTAGCCCGGGAAGTTGCGGCGCGGCTGGCGAAAGCCTAAATCCCCGTCATGGTCGAAGAGCTGTTCAGGCAGGACGCCTATATCAAGGATGCCGACGCCACCGTGACCGCGCTCGAGGAGCGCGGCGTCCGGCTGGATCGCACCATCTTCTATCCCACCGGCGGCGGTCAGCCCGGCGACACCGGCGTGCTGCGCTGGGACGGCGGCGAGGCGAAGATCGTCGACGCTGTGAAGGCAGACGGCGGCGACGTGCTGCATGTCCTCGCCCCTGACGCGCCACGGCCCTCGGTCGGCGCCAAGGTCCAGCTCGTCCTCGACTGGGATCGCCGCTACCGCCACATGCGCATGCACACCGCGCTGCACGTCATGTCGGCGGTCATCAGGGGCAACGTCACCGGTGGCCAGGTCGGCGCCGACAAGAGCCGCCTCGACTTCAACCTGGAGCGACGTGCCGGGCAAGGAGTGGGTCACCGAGGAGATCAACAAGCTCCTCGCTGTCGACCGCCCCGTGGTGCCGCAATGGGTCACCGACGAGGAGCTCGTCTCGCGGCCCGAGCTGGTGAAGACCATGAGCGTGCGCCCGCCGATGGGCCAGGGCCGCGTGCGGCTGCTTTCGATCGACGGCGTCGACCTGCAGGCCTGCGGCGGCACCCATGTCGCCACCACCGCCGAGATCGGCCGGGTCGAGTGCACCAAGATCGAGAACAAGGGAAAGATGAACCGGCGCTTCATCATTTCCTTGTCATCCTCAGCGAAGCGAAGGATCTCACGTCGGAAGCAAGGGTGAAGGTTGGACCGTGAGGTCCTTCGCTGCGCTCAGGACGACAGAAAACGAGGAAACGAACGATGGAATATGCACGACCCGACGCCCTCGTCAGCACCGAGTGGCTGGCCAGCCATCTCGACTCGCCCGACGTCCGCATCGTCGACGGCTCCTTCTTCCTGCCGGCGCAGAAGCGCGACCCCAAGGCCGAGTACGCCCAGCAGCACATCCCCGGCGCGGTGTTCTTCGACATCGACGAGATCGCCGACACGTCGAGCCCGCTGCCGCACATGCTCCCCTCGCCCGAGAAGTTCTCGGCGAGGGTGCGCAAGCTGGGCCTCGGCGACGGCTCCAAGATCGTGGTCTATGACGCCGCCCCCATGACCGGCGCCTGCCGCGTCTGGTGGATGTTCCGCGCCATGGGCCACAAGGACGTGGCCGTCCTCGACGGCGGACTCCCGAAGTGGCTGGCCGAAGGCCGTCCCGTCACCGACGATCCGACGCCGCCGCGCGACCGCCACTTCACGGCGCGCCTCGACAACCGCCTGGTGCGCTCGGTCGATGATATGTTCGGCCTAATCGACAGCAAGCGCGAGCAGATCGTCGACGCCCGAGCCGCCGGCCGTTTCCGCGGCGAGACGCCGGAGCCGCGCGCCGGCTTGCGCGGCGGCCACATGCCGGGCGCCTACAACCTGCCCTACAACGAGCTGCTCGATCCCGCGACCGGCACCATGCTGCCGGCCGACAAGCTCGCCGCCCGCATCGCCGCCTCCGGCATCGATCCCACGAAGAAGGTCACGGCAAGCTGCGGCTCGGGCGTCACCGCCTGCGTGATCGCGCTCGGCCTCTACCTCACCGGTGCGCCCGACGCCGCCGTCTACGACGGCTCGTGGACCGAGTGGGGCGGCCGCCAGGACACGCCGATCGTCACCGGTGGCTGATCTTTTCGCGCACCAGCCGGCGCCTCGTCCCGACGGCAGGCTCAACATCACGATCACGCATCTCGTGATGACGCCGTCCGACTGGACGCGCCGTGGCCTGCCGCCCGACATCCCCGTCACCATCACGCCGGATCGCGCGCCGACGGCCGCGTTCTACCGCACGCTCTATCGCGACGTCGGCCTGCCGTGGCTGTGGTACGAGCGCAACCTGCTCAGCGACGGCGAGCTGCAGTCCCTTCTCGACAAGCCCGGCCACGAGCTGCACGTCGCGCGTCATGACGGCAAGCTGGTCGGCTATTTCGAGCTCGGCGACGAGGAGCTCGTCTTCTTCGGCCTGACCCTCGACTATATCGGCCGGCGCATCGGCCCGTGGCTGCTCGACCGCGCCGTCGAGCGCGCCTTTGCACTCGAGTGGCCGCGCATCCTGCTCAACACCAACACGCTCGATCACCCCAAGGCCCTGCAGACGTATCGCAAGGCGGGCTTCCAGATCGTGCGGCGAGAGGAGAAGACCCTGGAGGACCCGCGTGTGCGCTGGCCGCAGGTCTATCGCTGGCCGCCGGCTTGAGCCGTGTGCCATAGTCGGAATCATGACCGCTAAGAAAACTTATACCCGCCCCGACACCGTTTTGGCCGTCGCCGGCCGCGATCCCGACAACAACTTCGGCATCGTCAATCCGCCCGTCTATCACGCCTCGACGATCCTCTCTCCGACGATGGAGAAGTTCGAGAATCGCATCCCGTTCGAGGGCTTCGGCTACGGCCGCAACGGCACGCCGACGCAGAAGGCGCTCGAGGACGCCGTCGCCGCCATCGAGGGCGCGCACCGTTCGATCGCCGTGCAGTCCGGCCTCGGCGCTGTCACCGGCGCGATCGTGGGTTTCCTCAAGGCCGGCGACCACATGCTGCTGACCGACAACGCCTACGGTCCGGCGCGCCGCTTCGCCAACACGACGCTGAAGAACTTCGGCGTCGAGACGACCTACTTCGACCCGATGCTGGGTCCCGACGCCTTCGCCAAGCTGATGCGGCCCAACACCAAGGTCGTCTATCTCGAAGCGCCCGGCTCGCAGACCTTCGAGGTGCAGGACGTCGACGCCATCGCCGCCGTCGCCAAGAAGGGCGGCGCCACGGTGATGATCGACAACACCTGGGCCACGCCGCTCTACTTCAAGCCGTTCGACCACGGCTGCGACATCTCCATCCACGCCGGCACCAAGTACATCGTCGGCCACTCGGATGCGATGATGGGCATCATCTCGTGCAAGACACGCGCGCTGTTCGAGGTCTGCAAGACCGCCTGCCAGTCCTTCGGCTTCCACGCCGCGCCCGACGATTGCTATCTCGCCCTGCGTGGGCTCCGCACCATGGGCGTGCGGCTGAAGCACCACGAGAAGAGCGGCATCCACATAGCCAACTGGCTGAAGACCCGGCCCGAGGTCGACAAGGTGCTGCACCCCGCGCTGCCCGACTGCCCCGGCCACGAGAACTGGAAGAAGCAATTCCAGGGCGCCTCCGGCCTGTTTTCCTTCACCCTGCGCGACGGCTACAGCAAGAACGCATGGGCCGCGATGCTGG
>CAYRBQ010000233.1:0-6296 GCA_964422305.1 uncultured Reyranella sp.
CCGAGGACTTCCCGGCCTTCATCGTCAACCGCATCCTGCTGCCGATGATCAACGAGGCGGTCTACACGCTCTACGAGGGCGTGGGCAACGTGGTCTCGATCGACACCGCGATGAAGCTGGGCGCCAACCACCCGATGGGCCCGCTCGAGCTCGCCGACTTCATCGGCCTCGACACCTGCCTGTCGGTGATGCAGGTGCTGCACGAGGGCCTCGCCGATTCGAAGTATCGGCCATGCCCTCTGCTGGTGAAGTACGTCGAGGCCGGCTGGATCGGCAAGAAGGTCAAGCGGGGCTTCTACGACTATTCGGGCGAACGCCCGGTGCCGACGCGCTGACGGCCACGTGGCGCGGCCGCCGGAAACATCGCGCGCTTCGTATCTTGGCGGCTACTGGTTCATCTTTTCCGACGAGGGGCGGCAGGTCGCCGCCTGGGGTTCCTCGCTGACGGGCGTCGAGAGAATCTACGTCGACGGCACGCCGGTCTCCGAGCGACGCAACATGGAGAGGCAATCCGGGCACGATTTTTCCGCGGGCGGGCGTCGCTATCGAGTGTCGTTCGAGGTGGAGAGACCCACATTGCGCTGCCGGCTTGAGCGGGATGGTGAGGTGGTGGAGGCCGTGCAGATCCGTTGGCTTCAGCACCGTGCCCTCGGGATATGGCAGATGCTTGCAATGGCGATCGTGCTGACCGGCGCAGCCGCATGGGTTGCGGTAACCTTCGAGGTTTCCTATTGGCCGCTCTACGCTGCGGCCGTCATTCTCGCGGTCGTCGTCTGTTGCTACGTTGTCATCGGCTCGAAATTCGTCGTCGAACCGGGTTGAATGGCGTTCCGACGCGCTGAGGTTGTCATGGTGACCAGTCCGCTCTTCCAATCGTTCACGGTCAAGTCGTTGTCGCTGACCAACCGGCTGGTGATGGCGCCGATGACGCGCTCCAAGAGCCCGGACAGTATTCCGGGTCCGGATGTCGCGGCCTACTACCGCCGCCGCGCCGAGGGCGGCGTCGGGCTGATCGTCACCGAAGGAACCACGGTCGACCGGCCGGCCGCGACCAACGACGTCAATGTTCCCAACTTCCACGCACCCGCAAGCCTCGCCGGCTGGCGCCGCGTCGTGGAGGAAGTGCACGCCGCAGGCGGCAAGATCGCCCCGCAGCTCTGGCACCAGGGCATGATGCGCAAGCCCGGTACCGGGCCGAACCCCGAAGCGCCGTCGGACGGCCCGTCGGGCCTCGCCGCTTCGGGCAAGCAGGTCGGCGCGCCGATGAGCGAGGCCGACATCGCCGACACGATCGCGGCGTTCGCCAAGGCCGCGGTCGCGGCCAAGGAGATCGGCTTCGACGCTGTCGAGATCCACGGCGCGCACGGCTACCTGATCGACCAGTTCTTCTGGGACGGCGCCAACAAGCGCGGCGACTCCTGGGGCGGCGACTACGTCCAGCGCACGCGTTTCGCCGCCGAGATCGTCAGGGCGATCCGCGCCGGCGTCGGCCCCGGCTATCCGATCATCCTGCGCTTCTCGCAGTGGAAGCAGCAGGACTTCACCGCGCGGCTGGCGCAGACGCCGGACGAGCTTGCGCGTTTCCTCGAGCCGTTGGCCGCCGCCGGCACCGACATCTTCCACTGCTCGACCCGCCGCTTCTGGGAGCCCGAGTTCGAAGGCTCTGCACTCAACCTCGCCGGCTGGACCAAGAAGCTCACGGGCAAGTCCACCATCACCGTCGGCTCGGTCGGGCTGAAGGGCGCCGACTTCGTCGAGACCTTCCGCACCCGCGAGAGCTCCGGCGTAGGCGAGCTGGGCGAGCTCGAGGCACGACTGGAGCGTGGCGAGTTTGATCTCGTGGCGGTCGGCCGGGCGCTGCTGGCCGACGCGCACTGGGCGGCGAAGGTGCGGGACGGTCGATTCACAGAACTTGCGCCTTTCTCCGCTTCATCGCTGGCTACGCTCGCGTAGAATGCCCGTCTCCGGGGAGACGGGAGTTCTGTCCATGTCGAAGATCTTGAAGCCGCTGGTCGCGGCAACAGTGCTGGCCGCGCTCGCGCAGCCGTTGATGCCGGCCGCGCCCGCCGAGGCACAATGGGTGTTCGTCGCCCGCAAGGCACTGGGACGCATCCACCAGATGACCGAGGGCCAGCAGCAAGGCGGCCGTCCGGGCTACGACTTCGCCACGGTCCTGCTCGACGCGCCGGCCGACAAGATCTTCGCCACGGCGCTCGACCTGGCGCGCAAGAACAAGCAGGTGCTCGTGCTGATGCAGGATCCGTCGGCCCGCCGGCTGCAGATCGCCGAAGGCGACCGCACTGCGACCTTGAACGTCGTGCCGTTCAACGACGAGGTCTCGCAACTCATGATCGCAGGCCACGCCGGTCCGGGTGAAGGAGCGACGTCATCGCTGATCGTTCAGGCCGTGCTGCGTGTCTGCAAGGAAATGGGCAAGCACTGCGGGGTCGGAAACTGACCTCAGCCGCGCCAGTCGAGGCCGATATCGAGCACGCTGGCGCTGTGGGTCAGCCAGCCGGCTGAGATCAGGTCGACGCCGCTCGCCGCGATCTGCGGCGCCGTCTGCGGCGTGATGCGGCCCGATGCCTCGGCAATGGCGCGCCCGCCGATCATGCGGACCGCTGTCGCAAGCCGATCGGGGGTCATGTTGTCGAGCAGGACAGCGTCGACGCCGACGGCCAGCGCTTCCTCGAGCTGGGCAAGCGTGTCGACCTCGACCTCGATCTTCACCAGATGGCCGACGCCTCGGCGCGCGGCGAGGATCGCCGGGCGGATGCCGCCCGCGACGGCGACATGGTTGTCCTTGATCAGGACGGCATCGTCGAGGCCGAAGCGGTGATTGACGCCGCCGCCGACGCGCACGGCGTATTTTTGCAGCGTGCGCAGGCCGGGCATGGTCTTGCGCGTGCAGCAGATGCGGGCCTTGTGGCCGCGCACCGCCTCGACCAAGGTCGCCGCCGCGCTGGCGACGCCGCTGAGATGGCCGAGAAAATTCAACGCGACACGCTCGGCAGTCAGCATGCCGCGCGCCGGTCCGGCAATGGTCGCGATGCGGTCGCCGGGCGAGAGACGGGTGCCGTCCGGTCGCTCGACGGCGATCTCGATCGACGGCTCGACCAGCCGGAAGGCGGTCGCCGCGGCGTCGAGGCCCGCGACGATGCCGGCCTGGCGCGCGACCAGCATGGCCTCCGCGCGCATTGCCGGCGGGACGATCGCGTCGGTCGTCAGGTCGCCGGCGCGACCGATGTCCTCGACGAGGGCTGCGCGGACGATCGGCTCGACCAGGAGGGTGGAAAGCGCGGGATGGTTCACGGAGAGAGCCTCACGCTTCCAGCATGCGCTCGACGGCGCGACGGGCGCGCGCGGCCACGGCGGCGTCGATCGTCACCTCGTGCCGCATCTCCTCGAGCGCGTGCCGGATCTTGGGCAAGGTGATCCGCTTCATGTGCGGACACAGATTGCAGGGGCGGATGAACTCGATGTCGGGATGCTGGACGGCGACGTTGTCGCTCATCGAGCATTCGGTCACGAGGACGACGCGCGCCGGCTTCTTCGCGCCGACGAAATCGATCATCGCCGCGGTCGAGCCGGTGAAGTCGGATTCGCCCACGACCTCGGGCGGGCATTCGGGATGGGCCAGGACCACGATGCCGGGGTGGCTGGTGCGGAGCTGACGGATGTCGGCAGCGCTGAAACGCTCGTGCACCTCGCAGTGCCCCGCCCAGGTGACGATCTCGACGCCGGTCTCGGCCGCGACGTTCTGGGCGAGATACTCGTCCGGGAGCATGATCACTTTCGGCACCCCGAGGCTCTCGACGATCTTTTTGGCGTTGCCCGAGGTGCAGCAGATGTCGCTCTCGGCCTTCACCGCGGCCGAGGTGTTGACGTAGGTGACCACTGGGACGCCGGGATAGCGCTCGCGCAACAGACGCACGTCTGCGGCCGTGATCGAGGCGGCGAGCGAGCAGCCGGCGCGGAGGTCGGGGATCAGCACGCGCTTGCCCGGATTGAGCAGCTTCGCCGTCTCGGCCATGAAGTGGACGCCGGCAAGGAGGATCACCCTGGCATCGACCCTGGTCGCCTCGCGGGCGAGCGCCAGGCTGTCGCCCACGATGTCGGCGACACAGTGGAAGATCTCGGGCGTCTGGTAGTTGTGCGCAAGGATCACCGCGTCGCGCTCGTGCTTGAGCGCGAGGATGGCGTCGATGTCCTCGGCGAAAGCCGGCCATTCGACCGACGGGATGACCGACTTCACGCGGTCGTAAAGCGGGGCGGTGCGGGCCATGAGCTCCGGGGAAAAAGACGGCGACATCGGGCACCTCATTAATGCTCAACAAGAGCATTTAGTGTTTTATACTATAGTTGAGCATTAATGAGTCAAGCGCGATCAGAGGGGGCGGGAGAGGGGGAGCTTTGAGCCGCCGGCGGCGCGTTCCTGGACCACCTCGCGGCGGAAGCGAAACAGCTTGGCCGGGCGACCACGGCTTTCGGAGGTGCTGGCGCCGGTCGGCTCGACCAGACCCTGCTGGTCGATCAGGCGCCGGAAGTTCTGCTTGTGCATCGGCCGGCCGGCCAGCGCCTCGACCGCGCGCTGGAGCTGCAGAAGCGTGAACTCCGGCGGCATCAGCTCGAAGACCACGGGCCTGTATTTGATCTTGGCCCTGAGCCGCGCGATGCCGGTGGCGAGGATGCGGCGATGGTCGTGGCGCATCGGCATGCCCGGGACGGCATCGACCGCTGTCGCCGTCGCTTCCGCAACCAGGCCCGCCTCGTAGAGCAGCTCATAGCGTTGCAGCACGAGTTCCTCGTTCCAGCTCTCGATACCGTCGCCGAACTGAATGTCGATCCGCTGCCGCCGCTCGCGCCGCATGGACGTGTCCCTGGTGGCGCCGGCCCATGCCGCGAGGCGCGGCAGGATGGTCTGTGCCACCAGCGGCGAGGGGCCGCTGCGCCAGTCTTCCCACGGGAAGTAGCGATACCAGCTCCGCCATTCCGGATCGCGTGCTCCGGCCGACAGGCGCTCGCGGGTGAGGCCGAGATAGCTGATCGACACCACGCGCCGTCTGCCGTCGGACGCTGGCCGGTTGCGATCGGCGAAGGTGTAAAGCTGCTCGACATAGCCGAGTGGGTGGTGCGTCTGGCGCTCGACCCAAGCCCTGACGCCGCTCTGCAGCGTCGGATGCTCGGTCGCGAAAGGGCCCGACGGAAGCAGGGTCCCGTCCTCGAGCGTCAGCACCAGCGGCTGGTTGGCCGTGAGGGCAACCAGCACCGCATTCAACTCGATGGCGACGGCGTCTGAGGTCCCGGGAGGCGGCGTCATGTCCGTGCCATTATGCACGAACGGGTGGCACTACATCATGAGGCGAGTGCGGCCTTCATCAGGGCGATCGATTCCGGCATGTCCCAATCGGCATCGCCCTCGATGCGGCCGAGCTCGCGGCCCTCGGGATCGACCAGGATCGACGTCGGCAGCAGGGTGACGTCGAGCGCCTGCATCGCCTTGCGGCCCTTGTCGAAATAGATGCCGAGGTGCTTCAGCCTCTGCTCCTTGTAGAAGGGCTCGACCTTGGGCTTGGTCGGCCCGTCGATCGACAGCGGCAACACGAGAAACTTGTCCCTGGGCATCTCCGCCTGCAGGCGGTCGAGGCTCGGCATTTCCTTCACGCAGGGCGCGCACCAGGTGGCCCAGAAGTTGAGCAGCAATGCCCGGCCACGGAAGCCCGACAGGCTGAGCGGCCGGTCACTGAAGTCCTGGATCTCGACGTCGGGCAGCAGCTTCGGCTGCTTGGCGGCCTTGAAGCGCTCCATGGCTCCGGTCGCCATGTCCTGCTTGATCCCGGCATGGGCGGGAGCCGCGGCGGGCGCGGCGATCGCGGCCAGCGCGCCGCAAAGAATGTAGCGCCGGCCGGGGAAGAAATTGGGGGCAGGATGTGCCATAAGCCGCGTTCCTAAAGCATTACTGGCGTCAATTCATGGCACGGAAGAACACGACTGCGCGAGCGTCCAAGAGTGACGCCAATCGTCGCTCCAACACGATGTGGGGCGGACGCTACAAGCTCGGCCCGGCGGAGATCATGGAGAAGATCAACGCTTCCATCGGCTTCGACCGCCGGCTCTACGCGCAGGATATCGCAGGATCCATGGCGCATTGCGACATGCTGGTGGCGCAGCGCATCCTGACGCCCGCCGACGGACGCGCCATCAAGCGCGGGCTGGCCAAGGTGAAGGACGAGATCGAGTCCGGCCGCTTCAGGTTCTCGACCAAGCTCGAGGACATCCATTTCAACGTCGAGGCG
>CAYRBQ010000234.1:0-6256 GCA_964422305.1 uncultured Reyranella sp.
GTCACCGGCCTGTTCGTCGCCGTCTCGATGACGGCCGGCGGCGGTGCCTGGGACAACGCCAAGAAGTACATCGAGGAAGGCCATTTCGGCGGCAAGGGATCGGAGGCCCACAAGGCCGCGGTGACCGGCGACACCGTCGGCGACCCATACAAGGATACGTCGGGCCCGGCCGTGAACCCGATGATCAAGATCACCAACATCGTGGCCCTGCTGCTGCTCGCCGTGCTCGCGCACTGAGCTTCCGCAGAATCCGCAAAGAGAAAGCCCCGGTCGAAGGACCGGGGCTTTTTCGTTGGCCGCGACGCCGCGATCAGATGCCGCCGCTGGTCGGTGCGCCGGGGGCGCTTTCCTTCTTCGGGCCGGTGAACTTGCCGACGTTGCCAAGCACCTGCTCCAGGATCGTCAGCTCCTTGCCGGAAGTCGGCGTGATGCGCTGGACCATCTGGATGTCCTGTGCGTCCTTGAGATCGTAGTTCTTGATGGCCGAGACGCGGCCATCGTCATTGAACGTGACCTGGATGACCTTCTGGGCGCTGATCTTGGGCTTGGTGAAGGCCCAGTATTCCTGGGTCTCGCTGATGTAGTACCAGATATTCGGATTGAAGGTCGCGACCGCCGATGGCGATCCGATGAGGCGGACCACGTCTTCGCGGCTCTGTGCGCCGACCTCGAGCTTCTCGACCGAGCCCGGCGTCGCGGCGAAACCGCGCTGGTCCACGGTATTGTCGCAGCCGGCGATGGCCACGGCGGCGGGGGCGAGAAGGGCGCCCAGCAGGAGGCGCGAAAGCGGGACGGTGCGACGCATGGACGGTTTCTTGGCTTCGCGGGAAGAGGGGCTGCAAGATGTCGCGGTCGGCCCCGCCGGTCAACCGGCCGGCCTGTCGCGGATGGGGGAGGAGTAGCAGCGTGTTCCGTCGTCGCAAGCCCGAGGAGGACTTCGCCGCCGCCGTCTATCGCCGGACGGCCGAGCAGGCACGCGCGCCCGAGCTGTTCGAGGCCTGCGGCATCCCGGATACGCTCGACGGCCGCTTCGATTCCCTCGCGCTCCATGCAGCGCTCATGATCGACCGGCTGCGCCGTGAACCCGACGGCGAGGTGTCGGCACAGGCCTTCTTCGACGCCATGTTCGCTCACCTCGACCTCACCCTGCGCGAGATCGGTGTCCAGGACCTGGGAGTGGGGCGTCGCATCAAGATCATGGCGGAAGGCCTGCATGGCCGGGCGCTGGCCTATCGCGAGGCCCTGAGCGATGGCCAGACCAGTCTCGCGGAGGTCTTGCGCCGCAATGCCTATGGCGGTAGGCCGCCTGAGGACCGGGAGGCGGTTGCCCGCCTCGAGGCGCATGTCCGTCGATATGCGGGACATCTCGCGGCCACACCCCGTCGGGATTTGGTGAATTAGAAAAATGCCTCAATCTATTGATAAAGAACAAAAATCAGAGCTTGAGCGGATCGTCGACCTCGACCGCATGGGCAACAAGGGCACGGCGGTCGAGATCGTGGCCAGCGACAGCGAGCGAGCAGCGCTCGCCAAGCGCTTCGGATTCCTGGGACTTCCCGCTTTTTCGGCGCGTGTGACGGTCGATCGCCGGCCGGGCGGGCAGGTGGTCGTGGAGGGGCGCTTGAAGGGCCGCCTCGTTCAGGCCTGCATCCTCAGCCTCGAGCCCGTCATGCAGGAGCTGGATGACGCCTTTCGGCTGGTCTTCGCCGAGAACTTGGCCGACGAGCGCGATCCGGAGAGCGGCGAGGCCGTCCTGAACGCTCAGGCGGATGCTCCGGAGCCCCTCGAGGGCAATTTGCTCGATGTCGGCGAAATCATCGCCGAACAGCTCTCCCTGACTGCCGATCCCTATCCCCGGCGGCCCGGAATGAAGCTGGACGACGTGCTTCCCAAGCCGCGGGGTGGGGCACGGAAGGCCCAGCCCGAACAGCGCCGGCACCCCTTTGCCGGCCTGGCGGCCCTGAAGGACAAACCCCGCCGCGGCCGCTAAATTGTTGCGGCGGTGGAGCGATTTGGCTAGAGAAGGCCGCCCGCCGCGCCTATAGAGCGCGGCCGCAGCTTTTTTGGGACAGGCGCAAGCAGAGGCCGGCGCCGTCCCGTCGTGGAGATCGTCATGGCAGTTCCCAAGAAGAAGGTTTCGAAGTCCCGCCGCAACATGCGCCGCGCACATCATGCGCTGCCGTCGATGGCCTATATGGAGTGCAAGAACTGCGGCGAGCTGAAGCGCCCGCACACGGTTTGCACCCATTGCGGCTACTACCGCGAGGACATGCCGGTCCTGGCCGACAGCGCGTCGGCCGAGAAGTAACCAGCAGCACGCCGCCGGCGATGCGCTGGCACTCGACAGGCGGAGCACACCGGTGAGTGCGGACAAGATCGTCCTGGCGCTCGACGGCATGGGCGGCGATCACGCACCCGAGGTGGTGGTGAACGGCGCCGACATCGCGCGCGAGCGTTATCCCGGCACTTCCTATCTGCTGTTCGGCGATCCGGCGCGGCTGAGGCCGCTGGTCGACAAGCGCAAGGGCCTCGCCCAGGTGCTCGAGATCGTGCCGGCGGAAGACGCCGTGCTGGCCGAGGACAAGCCGTCCTTCGCGCTGCGCCGCCGCCGCAAGTCGAGCATGTGGCTGGCCGTAGACGCCGCCGCGCAGGGCAATGCTGACACGGTCGTCTCGGCCGGCAACACCGGCGCGCTGCTCGCCATCTCGATGTTTGCGATGCGCACCGTCGAAGGCGCTCACCGGCCCGCGCTGGCCTCGTTCCTGCCGACCTCGCGCGGCGAGACCGTCATGCTCGACCTCGGCGCCAACCTGGAATGCGACGCCGACAATCTCGCGGAGTTCGCGGTGATGGGCAGCGTGTTCGCCCAGGTCCTGCTCGGCCTCGACCGACCCAAGGTGGGCCTGCTGAACGTGGGCTCGGAGGAGGAGAAGGGCCACGAGGAGCTGCGGCAGGCCGCCGGCTGGCTCCGTCGGGACGGCTCCCCGGTCAACTTCCATGGCTTCGTCGAAGGTAATGACATCGGCAGCGGCCTGGTCGACGTCGTCGTCACGGACGGCTTCACGGGCAACGTCGCGCTCAAGTCGATCGAGGGTACGGCCAAGCTTTACACGCAGTTCGTGCGCGACGCCTTCCGGACCTCGACCTTCGCCAAGCTCGGCTACCTGTTCGCCTCAGGCGCCTGGGTCAAGCTGCGCAAGCGCGTCGACCCGCGTCGCTACAATGGCGGGGTGTTCCTGGGCCTCAATGGGGTCTGCGTGAAGAGCCACGGCGGCACGGACGCGCTGGGATTCGCCTATGCGATCGGCGTGGCGGTCGATCTCGTCCGCTACGAATACAAGAACAAGCTTGTCGAGGGCCTGGCCCGGTTGCGCGAGGTCACCTCGGCCGCCGAGGCGTCGCCGGCCCTGCAGGCCGGCGGAGGAGCCGAGTGATTCGTTCTGTCGTCCAGGGATGCGGTTCCTACCTGCCGGAGCGTCTCGTCACCAACGACGAGCTCGCCAAGAAGGTCGATACGTCGGACGAGTGGATCCAGCAGCGTACGGGCATCAGGCAGCGCCACATCGCCGCCGAGGGAGAGTTCACCTCCCATCTCGCCATCAAGGCCTCACAGCGCGCGCTCGACCACGCCGGCGTGAAGGCGTCCGATCTCGATCTCATCGTGCTGGCGACGGCGACGCCGGACGAGACGTTTCCCGCAACCGCCACCCGCGTGCAGGCCGAGCTCGGCATGACGAGGGGCGCTGCATTCGACGTCCAGGCGGTCTGCGCCGGCTTCGTCTACGGGGTCTCGGTCGCCGACAGCCTGATCAAGAACGGCGTGGCCTCGACGGCGCTGGTGATCGGCGCCGAGACCTTTTCGCGGATCCTCGACTGGAACGATCGTGGCACCTGCGTGCTGTTCGGCGACGGCGCCGGCGCGATCGTGCTGAAGGGCGAGCAGGGGACGGGGACTTCGGCCGACCGCGGCATCCTCGCCAACGCGCTGCACTCCGACGGCCGCCAGCACGACATCCTCTATGTCGACGGCGGGCCGTCCTCGACCCGGACCACCGGCTTCCTGCGCATGGAAGGCAAGGAGGTCTTCAAGCACGCCGTGGTCAACATGGCGGCGGTCGTGGGCGAGGTCCTGGAGAAGGCCGGCCTCGAGCCCAAGGACATCGACTGGCTGGTCCCGCACCAGGCCAACAAGCGCATCATCGACGGAACCGGCCGCAAGCTCGGCCTGCCGCCCGAACGGGTGGTCATCACGGTCGACAAGCACGCCAATACCTCGGCCGCCTCGATCCCGCTCGCCCTCGATACGGCGGTGAAGGACGGGCGCATCAAGCGGGGCGACCTGCTGCTGATGGAAGGTATCGGCGGCGGCTTGGCCTGGGGCGCCTCCCTGGTCCGCTGGTAACCGGAACGGGCCGTAACGGAACGAGAACAGACGGCGATTCAAGGCCAGCCGCTATCCCACTGATATTGACCGCTTTCCATCCTTACGTTATGCATTAACTGGGGGAAGGAAGGGTACCGGAGTGGAAGGCCGGACTGTCACACGTGCCGATCTGAGCGAGTCCGTGTTCCAGGAAGTGGGACTGTCTCGCAACGAATCCAGCGATCTCGTTGAGACGATTCTCTCCGAGGTCGTGGAAGCTTTGGCGCGTGGTGAATCGGTGAAGATCTCGTCGTTCGGGAGCTTCACGGTTCGCGACAAGGGACAGCGCGTCGGCCGCAACCCGAAGACGGGGCAGGAGGTTCCGATCCTGCCACGTCGCGTACTCGTCTTTCGAGCGTCGAACGTCCTGAAATCATTGATCAATGGGGCGCCCGGCGAGATCAAGGGGTAATTGGGGATATGTGGGGGTCTAGACATGGCCGTTTCGGTTCAGACCGTCGAAAGGCGGATTGAGAAGTCGGCGCAGGCGTTTCGCACGATCAGCGAAGTCGCGACTGAGCTCGATGTGCCGCAGCACGTGCTGCGGTTCTGGGAAAGCAAGTTCAGCCAGGTTCGTCCGCTCAAGCGCGGCGGCGGGCGTCGGTACTATCGGCCGGAGGACATCGATCTCCTCCGCCGCATCCGTACGCTGCTCTACGAAGACGGCTACACGATCAAGGGCGTGCAGCGTCTGCTGAAGGAAGGCCGCGGCCGCCTGCCGGCCCAGCGGCTCGACCTCGCCGCGGAGAGCGCTCTGGAGAGCCTGCGCATCGTGTCGGCCCGCGCCGAGGCGATGGCAGGAGGCGCCGTGCGCCAGCCGCTGCCGCGCACCGGCCCGCAGCCCTCGACCACGACCCCACGCGCCGCTGTGCTCGACCTGCACAAGCGCCGGGAGATCGAGTCGGTGCTCGAGGACCTCGAGCAGGCGCTGACGTCGCTGCGCAGCACGCTGAAGGCGCACAACTAGACGTCGTCTAGTTGTGATCGGGCAAGCCGTACTCAAGGGCTTGCCGCTACCTCTCCGGATTGCCACCAGATCGGGTGGCAATTGTAAGAGAGTGTAACAAGCATCTGATTTTACTTGGGTTTTTTCCGCGTCAGCGTATCTTGATCGGCGAGGGGCTCTTAACGGTATCGTCATAGGGGGACGTCGCCGTGTTTGCAGATCGCGATCTAGCGCACCATCAGGCGCAGTCTTTTGACGCGTTCGCGTTGAATGACAATGAATTGTCGGGTGAACTTCCGACACTACATGAAATTCTCTACCTGCGTCGGGGCCTGACCCAGGCGGGCGGCAAGCTGCCGCTGTTCGATCTCGACGGCCAGAGCATCGACGAGACGATCGTCCGTCGTTGCATCGACCGCGGCTGGGCCGAGCCGTGGTTCAACAACCCGCTGAAGCCCGAGTGGCTGGTCTGCAAGCTCACGCCGGCGGGCCGGAGCGTCGCGGCGGCGCCGTAACCAACCAGGCCACGACCGCGGCTGCGACGAGCAAGGCGCCCGCCAGCAGGAAGGCGGCGCCGGGCAGGAATGCCAGCGTCCAGGCGAAGAGGCCGGCAAAGAGGCCGGGGGCCACGAGGCCGGCGGTGCTGCGCGACGACGACAGCGCGCCCTGCAATTGACCCTGTTCCGAGCCGCCGACACGTCGGGTCATCATGTCCTGGATGGCCGGCCGACCGATGCCCCACAGCGCCATGACAGCACATCCAGCAGCACGGTGCAGAAAATGAAGCCCAGCGCGCGCTGCGTGTTCATTGAGCTGCTTGAGGGGAGGATAAATTGGTCGGGGCGACAGGATTTGAACCTGCGACCCCCAGTCCCCCAGACTGATGC
>CAYRBQ010000235.1:0-6247 GCA_964422305.1 uncultured Reyranella sp.
GTCCGCGACCATGTCGCCGGCAGGGAGATCGAGCGCAAGGTCTTCCCGCACCAGATCGCCTTCAACCTGTTCTCGCACAACACCAAGGTGGCCGAGAACGGCTACAATGAAGAAGAGAACAAGATGATCGAGGAGGTGCGGAAGATGTTCCACATGCCGCACCTCGCCATCGTGCCAACCTGCATCCGGGTGCCGGTGTTGCGCGCCCATTCGGAGGCGATCTCGCTTGAGCTCGACAAGCCCTTGTCGCCGGCCGAGGCGCGCGACGTTCTGGCGCGTGCGCCGGGCATCAAGCTGGTCGACGACGCGGCGGCCAACCATTTCCCGATGCCGCTCGAGGCGAGTGGCGATCTCGACATTCATGTCGGCCGCATCCGCCGCGACCTGTCCAACCCCAACGGCCGGGTGATGTTCGTGGCCGGCGACCAGCTCCTGAAGGGCGCGGCGTGGAACGCCGTGCAGATCGCCGAGGAACTGGCCCAGATGGCGGGCAAGCCTGCGCGGGCACAGGCGGCAGAGTAGTCAGCTTCCGTAGCCGATCCGGCTGAAGAACTTTCCGATCTCGGCTGCGGCCAGATCGGGGACCTCGTAGTGAACGAAGTGGCCGGCATCCTCCGCGATGCCGGCCTCTACGTTTTCGAAGTACTCCGGGACGACATCGATCCACGCTGACCTCAGCACCGGGTCGTGGCGGCCCCACAGCACGCGTGCCGGCTGGACGATCTTCGGCGGCCTGGGCGCGGTGCCCGCCATCACCGCGAGCCGTCCGGCGTTCTGCGAGATGTACCAGTTGAAGCCGCCCTGCAGGTTGCCGGGCCGCATGAAGTTGTCGACCCAACGCTCCAGCACGCCGTCGAACGCATCCTTGCGGTGCGACCAGTGGGTCAGGAAGTGCCGGAAGTAGGCACGACACGTGTCGCGCGAGGCGCCGACGATCCCGGGCGAGAACGGCATCTGGTGAAAGGTCTGGTACCAAATCTCGTTGATCTGCGCCGGATCGCGCCAGCGCGCGCCGACGCCGTGCGTGCCGCAGTTGAAGAAGAACAGTCCCGCGACCCGATCGGGATGGCGGATCGCCAGGCGCTGCATCACGAAGGCGCCGACGTCGTGGCCGACGAAGCCTGCCTTGGCGATGCCCAGTCGATCGAGCAGCGCCACGATATCGTCGGCGAGCACGTCGGGACCCGCCTGATCTGACGGTCCCTGTGCGGGGTTGCCGCTCTCGCCGAAGCCGCGGAAGTCCGGCGCGATCAGGCGGTAGCGATCGGCCAGCCGCGCGAACATCGGCTCCCACGTCGCCCAGAACTCCGGCCAGCCATGGAGCAACAGCAGCGGCTGCCCACTGCCGGCCTGCGCCACATGCGTGGGAAAGCCGCGCGTCTCGACGAAGCTGTGCCGGACCTGGTTCACCGCTTGACCATGACCTCGATCAGGGACGGCCCGTCGGTGCGGGCGAGCGCCTTGTCCATCGCCGCATCGAAGCCCGCCGCCGTGTCGACGCGCTCGGCCGCGACACCGAAGCCCTCGGCGATCTTGGTGACGTTCATCGGCGGGTCGTTGAAGTCCATGCCGATCGGCGTGTCGTTGCCGTGGAACAGCTTCAGGCGGTTCTTGAGGATCTGGTAGCCCTCGTTGTTGGCGATCAGGAAGATCACCGGCAGCTTCTGGTTTGCCGCACTCCAGAGCGCCGTGATCGAATACATCGCGCTGCCGTCGCCGATCACGGCGATGACGCGGCGCTTCGGCTCGGCGATCTGGATGCCGACGGCCGCCGCAATGCCCCAGCCGATGCCGCCGCTCACGTTGCCGAAGAAACTGTTGCGGTCGCGGAAGGGGAAGTAGATCGGCAGGGTCGTCGTGCTGGTGAGGCCTTCCTCGACCACGATCGCGTCCTTCGGCAGCTTCTCGCTCATCCGCATCATCACCCACTCGGCGGGCAGCAGCTTGCCTTCCGGCGTCGCGACCTTGGCCTTGCGCTGGGCGCGCTGGGCGCTCCAGTTGCGGGGGGCGATCTCGGCCATCGAGGCCTTGGCGCGCTCGGCGAGCGCGGCCCCACCCAGCTTCTTCAGGAGCGGCACCAGCGCCTTCAGCGTCTCCTTCACGTCGGCTCGTAGCGCGATCTCGGCGGGGAAGTTCTTGCCCATCTCCCAGTCGCGCTGGCCGATCATCGCCACCTTGGTCGTCTCGGGCAGCGGCTCGGTCTCGCTCCACACAGACATCTTGAGCAGGTCGGCGCCGACGCAGAGCATCAGGTCGTACGGCGAGAGAACGCTCCGCACGTATTTCTGATCGCGGTTCAGCGCGCCGATATAGGCCGGATGCTCGGAGGGGAAGTGCGCGCCCCAGGCGACGGTCTGCTGCAGCACCGGCGCGCCCAGCGTTTCGGCGAGCGCTTCGGCTTCGGCGAAGGCATCGGCGGTCGCGATCTCGTGGCCGGCCAGGATCACCGGCTTCTTCGCGGCGAGCAGGCGCTTGGCGAGGTCCTCCAGCGCGGCGTCGCTGGGGCGCACCGCGGTGTCGACGCGCGTAACCTCGCCCATATCGATGGCGGCCTCGTTGTTCAGGATGTCGCCGGGCAGCGAGATGAAGACCGGTCCGGTCGGCGCCGTCGTCGCGACCTTGGCGGCGCGACGCAGGATGCGCGGCAGGTCCTCGATGCGGTTGACCTCGACCGCCCACTTCACGACCGGCTGGGCGATCGGCACCAGCGGCGCGTAGAGCAGGGGCTCGGTGAGGCCGTGGCCCTGTTCCTGCTGGCCGGCCGTCACGATCATCGGCGTGCCCGACATCATCGAGGTGTAGATCGAGCCGATGGCGTTGCCGAGGCCGGGCGCAACGTGGACATTGCAGGAGACGAGCTTGTTGGAGGCCCGCGCATATCCATCGGCCATGGCGATGACCACGGCCTCCTGCAGTCCCAGCACATAGCCCATCTCGGGGGCCGAGGAGAGGGCGTGCATGATCGGCAGCTCGGTCGTGCCGGGATTGCCGAACATCCTCACCACGCCCTCGTCCTTCAGGACGCGCAGGAAGGCGTCGCGGCCGGTGATGGTGTTCGTGACGCGGGCGTCGGGCATTGTTTCCTCCGTTGGTCCGGTCACGCTAGCATATCGGCCATGGCCGACGACGCTCTCCCGGATCGCCTCAGCCGCCTGCCGATATGGCGGCGCCCGGTGACTCTGACGCCCCTGACGGGTGGCCTCACCAACCTCTCCTGGGTGGCCGACGACGGCGTGGAGAAATTCGTCGTGCGCTGCGGCAACGACATCCCGGTCCATCACGTCTTCCGCGACCGCGAGCGTGCCGCGTCAGTCGCTGCCCACGCTGCGGGCCTCTCGCCCGAGGTCGTGCATGTCGAACCGGGCGTCATGGTGATGCGCTTCATCGAGGGCCGGACCTTCGTCGAGGCCGACCTGCGTGCCAATATCGATCGCCTCGCGCCGTTGCTGCGCTCCTGCCACCGTGAGGTCGGGGCGTGGGTCGCCGGACCTCCCAACTTCTTCTGGGTGTTCCATGTGATCCGCGACTACGCGCGGACCATCGCGGCGGGCGACAGTCCGTTCGCCGGCGACGTGCCGCGCTACCTCGAAGCCGCGCAAGCTCTCGAGGCGGCGCAGGCGCCGATGCCGGTCGTGTTCGGCCATCACGACCTGCTGCCGGGCAACCTCATTGACGACGGCAAGCGGCTTTGGCTGATTGACTGGGAGTATGGCGGCTTCGGCACGCCGATGTTCGATCTTGCCAACTTGTCGTCCAACGGCAGCTTCGACGATGCCGACGATGCGAGGCTCCTCGATGCCTATATCGAGGGCAAGGTGACGGAAGACGTGCGTCGTTCCTTCCGGGCGATGAAGGCTGCGAGCGCGTTGCGCGAAGCCATGTGGGCGATGGTTTCCGATCTCCACCTGCAAATCCCCGGCGCCGATTACAAGGCGCACGCGCGCGAGTACCTGCGCCGCTTCGATGAGTTGATGGCCCATTGATTGCATGAATTCCTGCAGCGTTCGTTTGCAGGAGCATGGGTATGAGCCTTCGCCGTTTCAGCCTCGCCGTGGCATTGGCCGCCGCATCCCTGACGCCCGTCGCGTCGGCCCTGGCGCAGGAGAAGACCCTGCGCATTGCCATGACGGCATCGGACATCCCCACCACGACCGGCATGCCGAACAACGGCTTCGAGGGCATGCGTTTCCTCGGCTTCCCGATCTTCGAGGGCCTGATCCTGTTCGACCTCACGAAGTCGGACCAGGTCGCGACCTTGCGGCCGGGCCTTGCCGAGAGCTGGAAGCAGTCGTCGGACGACAAGAAGACGTGGATCTTCACCTTGCGCAAGGGCGTGAAGTTCCACGATGGCACCGACTTCAACGCCAATGCCGTGATCTGGAATCTCGAGCGCATCTTCAACAAGGACAGTGCCCAGTTCGAGGCGGCGGCGACCGGCATCATGCGCGCGCGCGTGCCGATTCTCGCCTCTTGGAAGAAGATCGACGACTACACCGTCTCGATGACGACGACTCAGGTCGCGTCCTACTTCCCGTGGATGGTGCCGTACATCCTCAACGCCTCGCCGACGCAATGGGAGAAGCTCGGCAAGGATTGGGGCAAGGTCGGCGCGGCGGGCGCCGCCGGCACGGGTCCGTTCAGGATCAGCAAGGTGGTTCCGCGCCAGTCGGTGACCCTGGCGCGCAACGACGAGTACTGGGATCCTGCGCGCAAGGCCAAAGTCGGGGAGGTCGTGCTGCTGCCGATCCCCGAAGCCAACACGCGGTTGGCCGCGCTGCGCTCGGGCCGTGTCGACTGGATCGAGGTGCCGCCGCCCGACGGCATCCCCTCGCTCAAGCAGGCGGGCTACGTCATCTCGACGAACTCCTACCCGCATGTCTGGCCGTGGTTCTACAACATGGCCGCCAAGAACAGCCCGGTCGCCGACATCCGCGTGCGCCAGGGACTGAACTACTGCATCGATCGCAACGCCATCGTGTCGCTGCTGAACGGCACGGCCGAGCCTTCGGTCGGCTGGTTGAAGCCCAACGACCCGGCCTTCGGCAATCCGCAGAACCGCTACACGTTCGATCCCGCGAAGGGCAAGAAGCTGCTGGCCGAAGCAGGCTACGGCCCCGGCAAGCCGCTCGCCTTCAAGGTCATGATCTCGACCTCGGGCTCGGGCCAGATGCTGCCGCTGCCGATGAACGAGGCGTTGCAGGAGAATCTGAAGCAGGCTTGCGGCGTCGACATCCAGGTCGAGGCCGTCGAGTGGCAGGTGCTGCTGAACGCCGGCCGTGCCGTGCCCGACAGTCCGGCGCTCAACGGCGCGATGGCACTCAACGTCAGCTCGCCGTCGAGCGACGTCGGCATGATGTTCCGCTACTTCGCTGCCGCGAATTCCTCGCCGACCGGCTCCAACTTCCAGCAGTGGAACGACGAGAAGTTCGAGGCGGCGCTGAAGACACTGGCCGAAGCCACCGACGATGGAACCATTCTGAAGTACTTCAAGGAGGCGCACGAGCGTCTGGTTGACAACCCGCCGTGGCTCTACATCGTCCATGACCTGAATCCGAGGGCCTTCAGCAAGAACGTGCAGGGCTTCGTGCCGGCCCAGTCGTGGTTCGTCGACCTGACACTCGTCAGCGTCAGATAGTCAGCGGGCGCAGAGCGTCGGCAGCTTGGACAGGAACTCGATCGAGCAGGTCTCCGTCGGGAACATCGCCCAGACGGCGGCCAGCACGATCGCGGCGAAGATGAAGGGTCGCAGGATGCGCAGCACGGCAGGCACTGCGACCCGCAGCAGCCAATAGGCGACGACCAGAGCACCGACCACCGCGAGCACGCGGTATTGGGTGCTCCACGATTCCCAGCCACCGAGGTTCGCCCGGGCGAGAAGCTCCTTGAGGTACTCCACGATCAGTCGCGGAACGGATCCGTCATCAGGATCGTGTCCTCGCGTTGCGGGCTGGTGCTGACCAGCGCCACCGGGCAGCCGACCAGCTCCTCGACGCGGCGCACGTACTTGATGCAGGTCGCCGGCAACTCGCCGAAGGAGCGCGCGCCCTGCGTGCTCTCGCTCCAGCCCTCGAATGTCTCGTACATCGGCTTGAGTTTCGCCTGCGCGCCCATCGTGAAGGGGAAGCGCTCGATCCTCTTGCCGTCGAGCTCGTAACCGATGCAGACCTTGATTTCGTCCATGCCATCCAGCACGTCGAGCTTGGTGAGCGCGATGCCGTCGATGCCGTTCAGCTTCACGGCCTGACGC